>JADJXO010000007.1 GCA_016715825.1 Nitrospira sp.
CGAGCTCCACGCGGAACCGATGAAGGGTTTCCTCTGTGAGTCGTCCTTCCACGAAACTGCGCGCATAGATCCCCGGTGCGGCGTGCCCTTGAAAGTAGACTTGGTCGCCGCCTTGGGGTCCGTTCTTGCCGCGCAGAAAATGATGCCGGGCGACTTCATAGAGCGTGGCGGCTGAAGCAAAGGTAGAAATATGTCCGCCGATGCCTGGGCGCTGCTGGTTCGCCCTCACGACCATCGCCATCGCATTCCAGCGGACGAGGCTTCGGATGCGTCGTTCTAACTCGAGGTGGCCGGGATAAGGCGGTTGGTGGGGGACAGGAATCGTATTGACGTACGGGGTGTTGACCGACTGGGAGACTTTCGCCCCGCGTCCGCCCAGCCGGTCACGAAGCCGTTCGAACAGATAGGTTGCCCGCTCGACGCCGTGGTGCTCCAGTACATACTGAATGGAGTCCAACCATTCGCGCGTCTCCTGCGGATCTGTGTCGTTCATTCACGGTCCTTCGGGGCTGTGTCCTGTGCCTCAGAGGAGTTGAGTGTGTGACTGCCGGGACCCGCAAAGATCTGGAAGTGCTGCCGGTCGAGAACATCATAGGTGTTGACTAGTTGATAGCCGGCGGCTTCCATTTCGAGGCGGACTTCCTGCTTGGCGATTCTATCGTCGAAGAGGTCGAAAAAAACCCCACGAGGATGAAAATCAATGATCGCGACGCGCCCATCCGGCCTGAGCGACGACGCGAGCGCACGAAAGTAGGCGACTCGATCAATCATGAGATGATAGGTGTTACAGCTGAACACGAGGTCGACCGGCTCTGGAAATCTGGAGTCGTTCAGCGTGGCGCGGACGGGCCGCACATTCGGCGTTCCGCGTGCGACCATTTCTTTAAAGATCATGTCCAGCGCCGCCTTATTCAGATCAACTGCGTAGACCATCCCCCGTGCGCCGACGGCCTTGGCCAGATGCCACGTAAAGTAGCCGCCGCCGGCACCTAGGTCTGCTACACGCGACCCAGGTGTGATCGACAATAGTTCAATGACCCCTTGTGGTTTCTGCCAGGTATCCCGCGCGGGATCATTGAGACGCTGATAGTTCATCTCCGCGCAACCCGTGAACCCTAGGAGGAGAACGAACGATGCAACAAGATGTGTACGCAGAGCTTTTGAGATCACACGCTTCCTTTCACTCGACGGAGTCTTTGTTTGTGAATGGATCATTATAGCGAGATGCAGGCTCCAAATCTTGTGAGAAGATCTGGTGGCCTTTGGTTACGTCCTTTCCTCCGCCCACGTCGGCGCTTCGGGATTGACGGGCTCTAGTGTCGAGTGCGATTCAGAAGGGTCATGGTGAGCCGCGATCATTGCATAAAACACTGGTACGACAAATAGCGTGAACAGGGTTCCAACCGTCATGCCTGTCACCAGGACCATGCCGATACTGTTTCGCGCGGCCGCTCCGGGACCTGTCGCGAGGACCAGCGGGAGATGTCCAAAGACAGTCGCCGCTGTGGTCATCAGTACTGGCCGCAGGCGAGTCATGGCGGCCTCGCGGACTGCGGTCACGCGAGAATAGCCTCGAGTCTGCAGTTGATTGGCAAACTCCACGATGAGAATGCCGTTCTTGGCAATCAGTCCGACCAGGGTGATCAGTCCCACTTGGGAATAGATGTTAATCGTCGTGAGGTCCAAAAAACTGACGACCAGCGCACCTGCGATTGCAAGCGGAACCGACCCAACCAGAACGATGAACGGATCACGGAAGCTCTTGAACTGGGCGGCCAGCACCAAGTAGATCAGGATCACCGCGAAACCGAGCGTGACCGTGAGCGCCTCTCCCTCTTGCCGGAGTTGTCGTGACTCACCGGCATAGTCGAGGACGACGCGGGGGCCGACCGAAGCGGCTGCCGTTTCCAGCACGCGGAGGCCTTCTTCCTTCGTGACCCCGGGTTTGAGGCCTCCGAAGATGCGGACCGCATTGCGTTGTTGGAAACGGTTCAAGGTGCGAGGTGCGGTACTTGTTTCAATGTGAGTGAATGTCGATACCGGCACCAACTGGCCGCCTGGTGTTTTGATCTTGAGGTCGAGCAGCGGATCAAGCGTGGCGCGATCCTTATCGCCGAGTTGAGGAATGACTTTGTAGCTGCGATCGAAGTAATTAAACCGATTGACGTATCCACCGCCGAGCATCGTCCCCAGCTCGCGCCCGACTCCGGCCAAGTCAAAGCCCAAATCAGCGAGCCGCTCACGATCCAGGACGACGCGTGCCTGCGGTAGATCGATCTTCAGATCGGTGTCGACGTACAAGAATTTGCCGCTCTGCCACCCTGCGCCCAACAGGGCATCGATTGTTTCGAGCATCTGCTCGGCGGGCGCATCACTTTGTAGGACCAGCTCGACGTCGTACTGACCGGGGGTCGGGAGAGGCGGGTCCAATCTGGGAAAGACGCGGAGCCCCGGTACCTGCGACACGGCGACATAGACGTCGTCATACATCTCTTCGGTGGAACGGGCACGATCGTGCCAATCTTTAGCCACGACACCACCGAAGCCTCCCCAGGCGGTGGTGAGCGACCAGGTATAGTCGGTTTCAGGAATGGCCGTAATTGCCTTGACGATCTGGAAGTGCTGACGATTGGTGGCGGCCACGGTGGAGTCCGGCGAGGCTTCGAAAAACAGACTGATATGGTTCTGGTCTTCCACAGGAGCAAGTTCTTGACGGGAGAAATGATAGAGCGGCCAGGCTGCCATCGTGACGAGGAGAGGCCGCCATCATGATCCCCCATCGCATCGTCAGTGCGCCATCAAGCATCCATCCATAGGTCCGGCGGAGCGATTCAAAACCGCGGGTCACCTGTTTCGTCAGTGCCCCTTCCTTTCCCTCCGGGTGCACGAACCGCGAACTCATCATCGGTGAGAGCGTAATTGCGACGATACCAGACAAGACCACTGCGACAGCCAGAGTCATCGCAAACTCGAGGAACAAGGAGCCGGTCAGGCCGCCTTGGAAACCGATCGGCGCGTAGACGGCGGCGAGCGTGATCGTCATCGCGACGATCGGGCCGAACAGCTCACGAATGGCGGTTTTGGCAGCCTCGATGCGAGATTGTCCCAGTCGGACATGTCGCTCCACATTCTCCACGACTACGATGGCGTCATCCACGACCAAACCGACGGAGAGGACGATGGCGAGGAGGGTGAGGAGATTCAGGCTGAACCCGAACGCGGCCATACAGAGGGCCGTGCCGATCAACGAGACCGGCAGGGCGACGAGCGGGACGAGCGCCGTACGGATCGACCCCATAAAGAGAAAGACCACCACGGCGACGATGAGAATCGTTTCCGACAAGGTCTTCGTGATTTCCGTCAGCGCATTCCGGATGAACATGGTGCTGTCCCAAACGAGTTTCATCTCGATGTCACGTGGCAGGGTCGGACGGATCTGTTCAATCTCGTCGCGCAGCCGGTGTCCGACTTCGATTTCGTTCGTGCCGGGTACCGCCCAAATCCCGAGGTAGACGCCTTCGGTTGCGTCGTACTTGGCAATGATGTTCGCCTCTTCGGCTTCCCGCTCGATCCGTGCCACGTCCTTCAGTCTGACGATGGCACCGCCGCGGTCGGCGACCACCAGGTCTTCAAACTCAGCGGTAGAGCGGAGATCGGTGTTGGCCAGCAGGTTGACCTGGACCACATTGCCTTTGGTGCGACCGACCGCAGCCAAGTAGTTGTTTCGGCGGAGCGCGCCTTGCACGTCGCCGGGAGAGAGATTGAGCGACGCGAGGCGGTCCGGATCAATCCAAATACGCATCGCGATTTGTCGGTCGCCTTCGAACGTGACGCGTTGGACGCCGGGCAGTGTCGAGAGCTGAGGTTGCAACGTCCGAAGCAACCAGTCTGTGATGGCTGGAACCGTGCGTTCGGTCGAGTTAAAGCTGAGGTAGAACGAGGCATAGGGCCGATCCGCTCGCTGGATGTCAATCGCGGCCGGTTCGGCATCCGGTGGGAGTTCCGATCTGACTTGCTGAAGTCGCGCCGTGATCTCTGCCAATGCCGCCGTGCTGTCGTGATTCAATTTGAGATGGACGGTGACGGTGCTGACACCGGCGCGGCTGGTCGATTCCACATAGTCGACACCGCTGATGGCGGACACGACCCGTTCAATGGGTGTGGTGAGGAAACCACGGACTGTTTCGGCGCTGGCCCCGTAGTAGATGGTTGTAATGACCACCTGCGAGTTTTCGATCTTTGGGTATTGTTGGACCGGCAATGTCGTCAGCGCTCGCCACCCGGCAAGCAGGATCACCAGGTTGACGACAATCGCCAACACAGGATGCTTGATGAACACATCGGTGAATGATGTTTGCGTGGCGTCCCGTCTCATGAGCATCCGTCAGGGTTTCACGGCTGCGCGATCATCCGTGGAGAGGGCCGTGGGTATGCCTGCTATCGTGACGAGGAGGCCATCGCGGAGTTTGAACGATCCCTGGGCCGCAATCTGCTCGCCAGGTGTCAGCCCATTATAGATGAGGATTTCATCGTCCAACATCGGCCCGCTTTCGACCTGGCGAGTATGGACGCGCATCCGGCCCTCGTGGTCTGCGGCTAGGACGAACACCTGATCGCTTCCTGGTCCTTTGCGTAACGCACTGACCGGGATGGCGACGACGCTCCGTGTCGTGCCGATGGGAACACGAACGCGCACCGATGCTCCCGGTGCCGGTACATTGCGAGCCCCCTCGATCCTCGCTCGGACCATGGCATTCCGAGTCGTCGGATCAACGCGTGCATCGAGGGCGAGGATCTTGGCGGTAATGGTAGGAGTATTTCCAGCCACCGATACCTCAACAGTTTCGCCGACGCGCAAACCTGACGCCACCTGCTGCGCCACAGTGAAGTCGACATGGACCGCCTCGCCAACACCTTGCAGTGTCGTCAAGAGGGTGCCTTCATCCAAATACTGCCCGGGATGGACGTCTGCGATACCGACCCTGGCACGGAATGGGGCACGGATGGTCTTCTTGGCAATGATCGCTTTTGTGCGGGCAATCTGTGCCTGGGCAACCTGCAAGTCTGCTTGCGCCCGATCCACTTCCTCCTGCGTTGTGGCGAGCTCCTGGCTGAGGTTCTGTCTTCGATTGAGAACGGTCTTGGCGAGCGCGACCTGAGCCTCCTGGGCTCGCAGGTCAGCCTCCTCGACCGAGACGTCGAGTGCGACCAACAAGGTACCGGCCTCGACAATCTGGCCTGGGATGAGCCGAACCTCGCGGACGGTCCCGGCAAGCTCGTTCTTCAGCGTAATTGATCGTAGCGCGAGGATCGTTCCGATTGAGGTCGTCGTCTGGCGGTGGTCGATGGCTCGCGCAACCGCAGCGGTCACCGATTCCATCGGCTCCGGTTGATTCGCCGAAGCGGCCTGTTCCCCCTGAATGGCTTCGTATTTCCATGCGGCCAGACCGATGCCTAGCAGGAGGACAATGCAGACAAGGACTATGGATCCGATCCAGTTTGGACGATTCATGGTAGGCTCACCGGACCATGTTACCAAATTTTGACGTTCTTCGGACCCTGATCTAAATGGTGTTGTCAGAAAGGTTCGGCTGGAGAATTATTTTGTTATCCGTGTAAGACATACGGTACGTCCCCGACAAGAGGCTATGCAATCGTCACATCAATCTCCAAGGAGGTCACCGAATGTCGTCTATTCCATCACAGCATGCGTTGATCGTCGGTGGATCCAGTGGTATTGGGCTCGCAACGGCGAAATTGCTCGTCGAACGAAACATCACCACGACCATTGTCGGTAGGAAGTCGGCAAAGTTAGAACAGGCACGACGTGCGCTCTCTGGGCTTGGGTCTGTCGAGATTCAACAGGTTGATTTGTATCAGTCGGACGATGTCCAGCGCCTCATCAAACAGATCGCTGATCACAGTCGTCCCATTCGGTATTTGGTCAATGCTGCGGGCTATTTCAAACCCACCGCCTTTCTTGACCATTCCCCCGACGACTACGATACCTACATGAACTTAAACCGAGCGCTATTCTTCATCTCCCAAGCGGTAGCCAAGAATATGGCGGCGAATGGTGGTGGCTCTATCGTGCACATCGGCTCGATGTGGGCTCAACAGGCCATCAAGGCCACGCCGTCGTCCGCCTATTCAATGGCAAAAGCGGGGTTGCACGCCCTCACTCAACACATGGCGATGGAACTGGCGGACGCGAAGATTCGGGTCAACGCCGTGTCACCCGCCGTCGTGAAGACACCCGTGTACGAGTCCTTCATTGCATCAGACAAAATTGATGAGGTCTTAGCCAGTTTCAATGGGTTTCATCCTATCGGGCGTATTGGCACGGCGGATGATGTCGCTAAGGCCATTAGCTTTCTCTTGAGTGATGAGGCCTCGTGGGTAACCGGCGCTGTGTGGGATATCGACGGCGGCGTGATGGCTGGGCGAAACTAGTAGACCGGTAGGTTCCCTTTTATCTAGATGAGGAGGACTAAGCATGTACGACTCAAGCAATATGAAGAAACTCTCTCAGCTCGGTGCGAAGGCCAGCGAAGCCTGGAAAGGATTCGTGGCATTTGACAAGGCGGCGTTGGCCGACGGAGTCATTCCAAAGAAATACAAGGAGCTCATGGCGATCGCCGTCGCGCTGACGACGCAATGTCCCTACTGCATTGACATTCATGCGGATGCGGCACGCAAAGCGGGTTGCACCGATGAGGAGCTGGCAGAAGCCAGTTTTGTGGCGGCTGCATTGCGGGCTGGGGCGGCGGTCACTCATGCGACCCACTTGATGAAAGACTGAGCTGGGCGTAAGACAGTGGGCGCGAGAACCGTTTGATCTGTTGAGGGCTGTCTGCTAGGTCGGTTCGCGCGTGAGCCCAACGCAGCCTGTTGTCGCCGATAGAGTCAGGTTTGAGAAACACAGGGTCCGTGGCGTCGGACACTGGTGGGAGGTCCGTACCGGTATGGATGCGGGAGTTCGTCATGAATCGCGGCGTTGGATCGATGAGCATGGTGACTATCTCTATCGGTTTGCTCTTGTGCGTGTCTACGATTCAACGGTTGCAGAAGATCTTGTCCAGGAAACATTTCTGGCCGCGCTGCAGGGGACTCGTCGGGAAAGCGGGCCAACGGCCGAGCGTCGCTGGATGGTCGGCATCATCAAGCACAAGATCATCGACCACTTTCGCCGGATCGCGCGGGAGCCGGTGCGTGGAGAACATCAGTCGGAGACGTCCTCCCTGGATGAGGATTTCTTGGACGACGGACATTGGAAGCCGGAGCTGGCAGGTCGTCGCCCGTGGCCGGACAAACCGGATACGTTACTTGAGCAGAAACAATTTTGGGATGTGCTCGCGTGCTGTCTCGATACACTGCCACCGCGCACGGCCCAGGTATTTACGCTCCGCGAGATAGACGACATTGACTCGGAAGAGGTTTGTCGCCTCCTGCACCTCACACAGACGAATCTGGGTGTGATCTTGCACCGAGCAAGGAAGCAGCTTCGTAATTGTCTGTCGACTCGGTACTTCGGACTGGCCGAGGAGGGCGTGCGATCATGAGCTGGCTCACTCATTTCTTACCGACGTGTCAGGACATGTCGCAATTGCTCTCAGACGCATTGGATCGGCGATTACCCTGGCCTGTTCGGGCACGCATGTTTATTCATCTGAAGATATGCACGGTCTGCGAGCAGTATCAACGCCAGCTCGCACTGCTTCGTCGTCTCCTTCGGCAGAAAGATGATTCCTACCCCGTTGATGTGCGCGGATCCCAGCCTGGTCTTTCGGATGAGGCCAAGGGGCGTATCCGTCGAGCCCTCGAATCAGACCCTGCTTCGCATGATTCTCCCTAAGCCACGGATCTCATAGAGAGCGTAGGTCGCCGTGCGCTGTAGGAAATGTGGACGGAGTGCTCTACCTAAACTTGGACAAGGAGATCAAGGCTTCACATC
This sequence comes from Nitrospira sp., assembly GCA_016715825.1. NCBI lineage: Bacteria > Pseudomonadati > Nitrospirota > Nitrospiria > Nitrospirales > Nitrospiraceae > Nitrospira > Nitrospira sp. The sequence continues at coordinate 7,955 of JADJXO010000007.1, forward strand.
CGCTTCCCAGGACACACTTGCCGGACACCACTGCCAGATACCAAGGGTAATAATGCGAGTCAATCCTGCCGGGATACAGGCGGTGCGGTTGACCACCACTTTTCTATTGATCAGCTTGGTGGGATCCCCGCAGCGCTTCAGATACTCATCGGCCTTGATGTCATGGAGATTGGCATGGGGTACGACGAAGGCAACTACGGGAACGGGTAGTACGGCAATGGACGAGTCGTCGACGCCCTGAGAGCCCGAACAATGGGCGCCGGTTTTGGGGTACGTCACGTCATCACGGACCAGTGCCGTCGTACAGCCTGCAAGGAGAAGAGACGTACTGACCAGTAGTGCGAACCCCCGTTGTAGGCCTTGCTTTCGGATCATACACACCTCCCGGTTGATCGGTCCTGTCTCTTAGACGCAGGCTACTCACAAAGGTAAACTCCGTCAAGCCAATGAGGCGTCGACGGAATACTGCTTGACGGCGAAGCTGGAACGACGGTATCCCAATGGCCATGAGTCAGCCGTCTACCACCGTGGCCTATGGGTCTGTCGTACTCGCAGCAGTTCTGTGGGGTGGTTCGATTGTGGCGCAGAAGATGGCGCTTGGATCGTTCTCCGCGGTCGAGGCGTCGGTGCTTCGGGATCTCGGTGGCTTGGCCATTCTCCTGGCCACCTGGTGGTGGAAGGAGGGTGGAGTTCTCACGATCAATCGTGCCGACATGGGGTTGCTGGGCCTACTTGGGCTTGGCGTGTTGGGGAATCATTTGCTCATTCTAATGGGCCTCAACTATGTCAGTGGTGCCGTCGGTGGCGTGATCATCGGATCAAGCCCTGTGGTCACGTCTCTTCTCTCTGCCCTCCTGATTCGAGACGCCCCACTACGCGCAGTGTGGGCAGGAGCGTTTGTATCGTTTGCGGGTGTTGGGTTGGTCTCTGTGGCAGGGTTCCAAGCAGCCGGCGAGCAACCGTTGCTCGGGAGCACGTTGGTTTTTCTCGGAGTGGTCAGTTGGGCACTCTATAGCATCGGGAGTCGCACTATTATGGAGAGGGTGTCGGCGCTGACGGTGAATTGGACGACGTTGACCGTGGCGACTGTCCTTCAAATTCCGCTGCTGTGGACAGATCAAAAAGTGATGGATGCCGGGATGAGCTCGGTGACGACCCCCGATTGGCTCGCGCTGGGCTATCTGGTGGTCTTTGCCACAGCGGTGGCTCAGCAGGCGTGGTTATTCGGCGTCAAGGGCATCGGCCCCTCACGAGCCTCGGTCTTGGGCAATCTGACACCTGTGGCGGCCATCGCCCTGTCTGCGTTAATTTTAGGCGAATCGGTCGGGCCTATCGAAATTATCGGGATTGGTCTCATCCTAACCGGTGTGTGGGTGGTGAATCGTCGAACGGAAAGATTGGACACATAGCATTTGCATTGCTAGTCAGATACCATCCGTTCTCTCTCGATCCTAGCCATAGGAGTGCGGTATCATGCGCTACCAAGCTAGCTGGAGAGTAGCAATACTTCGTGGGTCCGTTTGGTAGAGGCAAGCCAGTCTGGTCCTGTCTTTACAGGATCGTGGAGGGCAATGAATAGTCACTATGCCCGAGCACTGATCCCGCTGATCCTGGCCGGAACGTTTCTTATCGATGTGTTCATGCCATGGGGCTATGCGGTCTGGGTCGTGGGACATATCTTTGCCGTGTTCTTGGCCCTCTGGATCGAATGGCCGATTGCTCCGTATCTCGTTGCGACCATCGCGACCGTGCTTGTGCCAACAGGGCATACGCTGTCTCATCCCGGTATTCCTCAAGATCTGGCGATTTTTAATCGGATCGTTGGTATCGGGCTCCTGTGGGTGACCGCGTGGCTCGTGGCGCGAGCGAGAGGAGCGAAACTCGACGATGCCACCAGGCGTTTAGGCGCGATCGTCGAGAGCAGCAGCGATGCCATTCTTAGTGTAACTCCCGACGGATTCGTGACGACGTGGAACGTAGGGGCAGAGCGGATTTTCGGATATTCTGCGACCGAGATGATCGGGCGTTCGATCCTGACACTGATTCCGGACCATCTTCATCGTGACAAAGCCTGGCTCCTCGCGACAGTGCGGGGAGCACATGACATTCATACCTATGATGCGGTGCGATTGCACAGAGACGGACGATCCATCGATGTCTCGGTGACATTGTCCCCTCTCAGGGACGCGGTCGGCCAGTTTGTGGGAGTTTCGAAAGTCATTCGTGATATCAGCGAGCGGAAGCGAGCCGAGACGCTCCTGCACCAGGCGCATGAGGCGCTGGAACTCAAAGTCCAGGAGCGCACCGCCGAATTGCGTAGAGCCAACAACTCCCTGCGCGAGCTTTCCGGTCGTTTGATGCAAGTGCAAGAAGAAGAGCGAAGCCGGTTAGCACGCGATCTCCATGACGAAGTCGGACAACTGCTGACCGCATTGAAAATCGACCTACAAGATATCCAACATGGCGAGGTTGGGGAGGCTCGTTACGATTCTCTCACAGACAGCCTGGTACTGGTGGACCACCTATTGACTCAAGTGCGGACGTTGGCGCTCGACTTACGACCATCGCTTCTGGATGATTTAGGCTTGGTCCCGGCGCTGCGATGGTATGCGAACCGGCAGGCGACGCGCAATGGATGGACCCTTTCGCTTTCGGTCGAGGACATGATCGGGCGAGTTCCGGCCCCTATCGAGGTCGCCTGTTTTCGGGTCGTACAGGAAGCGTTGACCAATATCGCGAAGTACGCACGGGCTAGGACGATCGATCTGACGTTGCGCCGGCAAGAAGAGGAAGTCACGCTTATTCTTCAAGACGACGGTGTGGGATTCGACGTCCTGTCAGCCCGACAGCGTGCACAGGGTGGAGAAAGCATCGGGTTGCTTGGCATGGAAGAGCGGGTGCGTTTGGCTGGCGGCAACTTGGTGATCGTGTCGGTACCAGGTCAAGGGACAAGACTCCAACTGTGTTTCTCGCTCACCGAATACGATCAATCCCAGGTGAGTCGAACAGCTGAGGTGACGGCCTCATGAGCCACCTGCGAGTTCTGATTGTGGAAGATCATGCTCTCGTCAGAGCCGGCATGCGGGCGCTTGTGCAAAAGATTGAGGGGGTCGAGGTTATTTCAGACGTGGGGGATGGGTGGGAAGCCGTCAAGTCCGTGCAAACCGATGTTCCTGATCTTGTGCTGATGGATATCGCGATGCCTGGACTAAATGGGCTCGACGCGACGTCCCGGATCGTGAAGGAATCGCCGACCACCCGGGTGATTCTGGTGTCTATGCATGCCAATGAAGAATACTTCCAGCAGGCCTTACAGGCCGGCGCATCAGGCTATCTCTTGAAAGGCGCAGAACTGGCTGAACTCGAGTTGGCTATTCGGACGGTAGGGAGGGGTGAAACCTATCTGACTCCCGCAGTAGCGAAGTATGCCATCGAGGTCTACCGCGAAAAGTCTGATGGGCCATCGGGTCCGCTGGGGAGGCTCAGTATGCGCCAGCGTGAAATCCTTCAGCTCATCGCCGAAGGGCAGACGACGAAAGACATTGCCCACCGCCTGAACTTGAGCGTCAAAACGGTCGAAACACACCGAAGCCAATTGATGGAGCGGCTTGAAATTCACGATGTGCCTGGGTTGGTCCGATTCGCGATGCGAGTTGGGCTGATACAACCAGATTCTTAACCCGCGTTGGTCTCTCTCTATTTCCGTATCGTTCGGTGAACTCCTACATTGCTCCCTGGGGACGTTCCGCGTTCTCCTAACCAGAACAATTCACGAGTTCCACCATAAAAATCCATCGAGGCTCCAACTGTTGTATGCGTCAGGGGAGAGAGGCGCGTCCGTTTGCCGATTCATCTGATTTTGGATTGTTCAGGCTACTCGATGGCCTTCATCCGGAGTCTCCCATCATTTTTTCAGGCGTTCCCCGATAGATCGACGGTCGTGGCTGTGAGATCGTGCGCGACAGAACAGGAGCGGTATGATTCGCACAGCATCCAGAAGGAACAGATCCACAGGAGTTCTCTCTCTCTAGCTATTGATGTGTCAGAGTCGGACCCGTGTCTCAATTTGGAAGACGTCTTTTGCGACAGACAAACATGTGCCAGTTCGATGAGCGCCGGCGAGACACGATGGTTCTAGAAGAACGGCCGCCGTTCACGCAGGCTATATCTGCTCGCTCTGCCTGTCCACGGACAAGACCGGCGAGCACGTCTTGCCTGAGCAGCCCTCGCTGGCAACGGCGAGAATGAACCTCTCGCAAGGCGCGTAAGTCGCGGTGGATCGGGAGCATGCCTCCATAGCACTGCGAGGACACGCTGTGAGGGCCTTGCTCTAGGAAAGAGCCAATGGCGACGCCGTAAGCAATTGAGCTTGCGGCGTCGTTTCCTTATCGTTAACCCCGGGATCTATCTCCAGAGACTGAGCACAAAGTTTTACTCTGCTTAAGTTCTAACTCGAAGTGCAACAGCATGATCCCTGCAGTTGTGAAATATGCATCGAAGCCCACCACGAGAAATCTGAAGGGCCGGTTGGTCTACTGGCCAAGCTGAGTATGTGTCACCGCAAAATTTTGCAGCTTAGTGCTTCCTCCATTCATTCGCATTCCCACGTTCTTTCAGTACACTCGACGGCCCTACCTCTCTAGGGGATCTTCTACCACGTTTTCAGGATTTCCCTGATAGGACTACGCCGTCTTTTGTGAGATACCAGGCGCCACAGTATGGGCAGAATGATTCGCGCAGCATTCAATAAGGAAGGTCGAAGCGAGTCGTTCCCGAATAGCTTCTCGTGAACAACGCATCAACCGGAGTGAGCACCTCACCGCACAGCAAAGGAGTGATGCATCATGAAGACGCAGGACACGAAGCAGACGCAGACCGAGCCGGCCACCGAGCCTCCGACCGCGGGGGCGTCGCGGCGCGAATTTTTAGGGCAGACGGGGCGAGTGGCCGCGGGCGTGGGCGTCGCCGCGCTGTTGGGGAATCTGGGGCAGTACGCGCTGTCGTATGCGGCGAGCGGGCCGCCGATTAAAATCGGGGTGCTGCATTCGTTGAGCGGCACCATGGCGATCAGTGAAGTCTCGCTCCGGGACGTCGTGCTGATGGCCGTCGAGGAGATCAACAAAGCGGGCGGGGTGCTGGGGCGGCCCGTCGAAGCGAAGATCGTCGATCCGGCGTCGAACTGGGACCTGTTTGCCGAGAAGGCCAAGCAGCTGCTCTTGGAAGACAAAGTGTCGGTGGTGTTCGGCTGCTGGACCTCGGTGAGCCGGAAGTCCGTCCTGCCGGTCTTTGAGAAAAACAACGGGTTACTCTTCTATCCCGTCCAGTACGAGGGGGAGGAGTGCTCGCGCAACGTGTTCTACACCGGGGCCGCCGTCAACCAACAGGCCGCACCGGCCGTCGAATACCTCATGAGCGCCGAAGGGGGGCGGCTACAAGAAATTTATTTGCTGGGGACCGACTACGTCTATCCGCGGACCACGAACAAGATCCTGCGGGCCATGCTGCTGGCGAAGAAGGTGCCGGCGGCGAACATTGCCGAAGAATATACCCCATTCCATCACCAGGATTATCAAACCATCTGCGGGAAGATTAAGAAATTTGCCGCCGGCGGTGGCGCGGCCGTCATCAGTACCATCAACGGGGACAGCAACGTGCCGTTCTATAAAGAATTCGGCAACCAGGGGCTGCGGGCCGAAGATGCGCCGATCATGGCCTTCAGCGTCGCCGAAGACGAGCTCCGGGGCATGGACACCAGCGCCTTGGTGGGGCACTTAGCCGCCTGGAATTATTATCAGAGCGTGGACACGCCGCAGAACAAGAAATTCGTGGCGAATTTCAAAGCCTATTGCAAGAAGAACAACCTCCCGGACGGCGACAATCGGGTCACCGACGATCCGATCGAAGCCGCGTACTTCGGCGTCTACGTGTGGAAGCAGGCCGTCGAGAAGGCCGGCTCCACCGACGTCGACAACGTGCGTGCGGCGGTCTATAACCAGAAGTTTCTGGCCCCGGGCGGGGAAATCATGATGGATTGCTGTAATCAGCATACGCATAAGCCCGTGTTGATCGGGGAAATTCTCAAGACCGGGCAGTTCAAAGTCATTCACCGGTCCAAGGGCTTGGTGAAACCGGAACCCTGGAGCGAGTACACGAACCCCGACAAGGGGTGCGACTGGATTCAACATCAGGGGACCTATAAGAAGTAGGCACTGGGAGCGCACCGTGTGCCCCCGAGGTCAGCCTGAGGGCCACGGGGGTCGTCGATGGTGTGAAGAGCCGGTGGGCCTTACGTCCACCGGGCCATGCGAAGGACACCGCCCGAGGGTGGGCCGTCCGATGCGGCAGGCCTCTCCGGTGTGAAGAGCCTGCGTGGCCATGCCAGACCCAGGCAGAGGTCCCTGTGAGACATTGTGCGAGTGGGAACATGCGCATACCCGGCGGAGGGCGAGTATCGTGATCTACCAGCTCATACGGATGGGACTCCTACTGCTGCCGCTTCACCTGGCGGGCCTGTCCGCCTGGGGGGCAGACGAGCCACACCCCGGCGGAGCCGGCCAGGACTTCTGCAGCGGCCAGCCCGGGGGCCGATCCAATCGCGCAGGCCTTGGTGGACCTGCAGAGCGAGGACGCAGCAGTCCGGACCAAGGCGGCCGAGGTGCTGATTGAGCAGGGGGATGCCAGCCTGCTCCCGCGGCTCGACGAGATTCGGGAGGTGGGGAGCCGGGCCGTGCGGATTGCGATGAAACCGGTGGTCGACCTGCTGAAGAATCGGGCCAACCTGGCGAGCGCCTCGCCGGATACGCGGCGATCGGCGGCGGCGGACCTTGCGATGGGGGACGCGCCGAGGCCATTCCGTTTCTGAAGGCTGCGGCCGCGACGGAGGACGTCTGGTGGGTGCGGTACACCATGCAAGAGGCGCAAGCCCTGCTGGAGGTGCAGGCGGCGGACCCGGCCGTTCAGCTGGCGGCCGTCACCCAGCTGGGAGACCTGCGGAGCCTGAATAGCGTGAGTGCGCTCCAGGCGATCGTGGAGGCGGCGCAAGCCCCGGCGGCGAGCGCCGCGCAGCAGACCCTGGCGACGGCGGCGGCCACGTCCATCGCGCAAATCGAATCCTGGTCCTCGTGGGCCACCGCGATCGAGACCCTGTTCCGGGGATCAGCCTGAGTTCCATTCTCCTCATCATGTCCTTAGGGCTCGCCATCGTCTTCGGGTTGATGGGCGTCATCAACATGGCGCACGGCGAGCTGATGATGGTGGGGGCCTATGCCACCTTCATGACCCAACAAGCCTTTCAAGCCTGGGTGGCCCCCGAGGCCTTCGACTGGTACTTCCCCGTGGCCCTGCCCGTGGCGTTTGTCTCGGCGGCGGCCTTTGGGTGGCTCCTCGAAGCCACCGTCATTCGGTTTCTCTACGGGCGGCTGCTCGAGACCCTGCTCGCCACCTGGGGCGTGAGCCTGATCTTGATGCAAGCGGCGCGCGTCTACTTCGGCGATTTGACCGCCGTGATTGCGCCCGAGGCCCTGCGCGGGGGCGCCCAAGTCATGGTCGGCGTCTACCTGCCGTACAACCGGATCTTCATCATCCTCCTCTCGATCGTGTGCGTCCTGGGGATTTATTTCTTGCTCTTCCGCTCCACCCTGGGCATTCGCGTGCGCGCCGTCACCCAAAATCGCAACATGAGCGCGTGCCTGGGGATCCCCACGCGCAAAGTCGATGCGTATACCTTCGCCTTTGCCTCGGGGCTGGCGGGCATTGCGGGCTGGGCCCTCACCATGGTGGGCAACGTCGATCCGGGCCTGGGCCAGAACTACATCGTCGATTCCTTCATGGTCGTGGTCACCGGGGGCGTGGGCAAACTGGCCGGCACCATCTGGGCCGCCCTGGGGATCGGCGGGTTGAACAAGCTCATTGAACCGTTCAGCGGGGCCGTCTACGGCAAAGTCTTTATCCTCGTGGGCGTGATTCTCTTCCTGCAATGGCGGCCGCAGGGCTTGTTTGCGGCGAAAGGACGGAGTGCCGATGCCTGAGCCCGGTGCCGCCCCTCAGTCGTCGCGGGAGACCCTGGCGTTTGCGGTCGCCGGGCTCTTCTTTCTCGTCGTCCTGCCGGCCCTGAACCTGTTGCCGGCCGAGGACGCGTGGTTCCATGTCTCCGACTTTCGCCTCAATCAATTCGGCAAGTTTCTCGCGTTTGCGATTTTGGCACTCGGCCTGGATCTGATCTGGGGCTACTGCGGCGTCTTGAGTCTCGGGCAGGGCGTCTTTTTTCGGCTTGGGCGCCTATTGCATGGGCATGTATCTCGCGCTGCAAATCGGGTCCGAGAGCGTCTACGGGAGCGAGCTGCCGGACTTCATGGTCTGGACCCAAGTCCAAGAACTCCCCTGTTCTGGTATCCCTTCAAAAGTTTTTGGGGCGGCTTCGTCGGCGCGATCCTCGTGCCCGTCCTCTTCGCCACCCTCTTCGGCGTGCTGGCGTTTCGCAGCCGCATCAAGGGCGTCTATTTCGCCATCATCACCCAGGCCTTAGCCTTTGCCGCCTGGCTGGTCTTCAATCGGAACGAGACGCGCTTAGGCGGCACCAACGGCTTGACCGATTTTAAGCAGCTGCTCGACTTTCGGCTCTCCGACCCCAGCACCCAGCGGGGGCTCTACGTCCTCACCGTCCTGGCCCTGGGGGCCGCCTATCTGCTGTGCCGGTGGATCGTCGCCTCGCGGGCGGGCAACGTGCTGATCGCGATCCGCGACAGCGAATCCCGCGTCACCTTTTCCGGCTACACCCCGTGGCGGTACAAGCTCTTTGTGTTTGTCGTGGCGGCCGGGTTGGCCGGATTGGCCGGCATGCTCTACGTGCCTCAGGTCGGCATCATCACCCCGGCGCAGATCGGCGTGTTGCCGTCCTTGGAGGTGGTCATCTGGGTGGCCGTCGGGGGGCGCGGCACCTTGATCGGCGCCATCATCGGTGCCGTCGCCGTCAACTATGGCCGGAGTGTCTTGACCAATTATTTCCCCGAAGCGTGGCCATTTATTTTGGGGGGCCTCTTTGTGATTGTCGTGACGCTGTTCCCCGACGGCCTCATCGGGATGATTCGGAAACTGACCGCGCGCAAGGAGCCCCCTGCGCTGCGGGTCAAGGCGGAAGGGGGGACGGTGACGTGACGCCCGGCGACCGGATTCTCTCCTGCGAACACGTCGTGGTCGATTACGACGGCTTCAAGGCGTTGAACAACTGCAATTTCAGTGTGCAGTACAACGAGCTGCGCGTGGTGATCGGGCCGAACGGCGCGGGCAAGACGACCTTGCTCGATGTCATTTGCGGCAAGACCCCGCCGACCTCCGGGACCATTCGGTTCGGCGACGGGATCAGTCTGGTCGGCAAGAACGCGGAGGACATCACCAAGCTCGGCGTTGGGCGGAAATTCCAAGCGCCGTCGATCTACGGCAATCTCTCGGTGTGGCAAAACCTGGACCTCTCGGTCAAGCGCGCCAGCAAGGGCGTGGTGCCCACCTTTGGTCGGCAAGACGACGTCGGCGGAACGGGCCCGGATCAGTGAGGTGTTGGAGACCATCGGGTTGACCGAGCAGGCCCATGCGCGCGCCAGGGGCCCTCTCGCACGGCCAAAAAACAGTGGCTCGAGATCGGCATGGTGATCGTGCAAGAGCCCGCCTTGCTCTTGGTCGACGAACCCGTGGCGGGCATGAGTGACAAGGAAACCGAGCAGACCGGGCACTTGTTGATGACGCTGTCCCAAAAGCAAGCCATCGTCGTGATCGAGCATGACATGGACTTTGTGCGGCAGATTGCCACCATCGTCACGGTGTTGGCCGAGGGCACCGTCATTTGTGAAGGCACCGTCGAGCAGGTGCAAGCCGATGAGCATGTGCGTGAGATTTATTTAGGGCGCGCGAAAGTCGCGCAGTAAAGCGCCCCGACCCGAGAGGACCGATGCCCCAGACCACCGCACCCGCTCCGCCGCTGACGTTAGTCGTCGACCAGATCAACGCCTATTACGGCGAGAGCCATATTCTGCGGAACGTCTCGTTTACCATCGAGCCGGGCGAGGTGGTCTGTCTCATGGGGCGCAACGGGATGGGCAAGACCACCACGCTCAAGACCTTGACCGGGTTGCTGCCGGCGCGGTCGGGGACCATTCGGTTCAATGGCGTGGAGATCACGGGAGTCGACGGATCGCCGGGCGCGCCAGGGGCTGGCGTATGTGCCGCAAGGGCGCGAGATTATCCCCCATTTGACGGTCCATCAAAACCTGTTACTGGGCTACTGGAACCGGCCGGCGATCCCGGGCGATGTGTCCGAGTCGGCGGCCTTTGAGGAGGTCTATCAGCTGTTCCCCAAACTCACGCAGATTCTGCATCGCCCCGGCGGGTGCTCAGCGGCGGCGAGCAGCAGCAGTTAGCCATCGGCCGCGCGATTCTCTCGAGCCCCACGCTGCTCTTGCTCGATGAGCCCACCGAGGGGATTCAGCCCTCCATCGTCGATCAGATCGAGGATGTCATCATCGGGTTCAAACAGTCGCGCCGTTTCGCCATTCTCTTGGTCGAGCAGGGGCTCCACTTCGCCGCCCGCCTCGCGGAAAAGTATGTGGTCATGGCCAAGGGCGCCGTCATGGCCCAGGGCAAAAGCTCCGACCTCAATGCCGACATGGTCCGCCAACACCTGACGGTGTAGTTGCTAGTACTCAGCGGTTTTAAGGTTTAGATCCAATCAGTACGATCTCATGCTCAGAGCAACATTGGGCCTATCCGGGCATGACGCGTTGCACTTGTAGGTAGAGCCGCAGCTCACAATCACAAGGAGGGCACACGATGAAGATCGATCTGACAAAGTTCTGGAGAGCAATGGCAGTGGCTGGAGCCGTGACGGCGCTGGTAGCTGGCATGGGCTCCACGCTGCCGAGTGCCTTTGCTGGTGGCACGATTAAGGCGGATGACGACAAGTGGATTTCGATCGGCATGGGGATCCGGACCAGTTTCAATGCCATCGAAGGGGCCTCACCGGGGGGACACTATAGCAACGACTTTACCGTCAACAACGCCCGTATCTACATCAATGGGCAGATCCACAAGTATGTGAAGTTTGAGTTTAATACCGATTGTTTCAATTGCCAGGCCGTGGGTGGGGCCGGGCCGTTCGCGGGGGGGCAGAACTTTGGCGGCAACTCCTCGATCGGGTTGCTGGATGCGGTCGGGAAGTTTGAATTGAATGAGATGGTCAACCTGTGGGTCGGGCGCATGTTGCTCCCGAGCGAGCGAGGTGAGCTGAACGGGCCCTTTTACCATGCGACCTTCGATGGGTTCCGGACCCCGTTCTTTCCCGCCGACCTCAGCGCCAATTTCAATGGGCCGACCGCGGGTGGCGGTGGAGCCGGGCTCTATGGCCGGGACAATGCGGCGACCTTCTGGGGCAAAGTGCACCCCTTCGGGACCACCCACCTGTTATACGTTTTGAGTGTGTCACAGGGGTTGCGGAATGGACCGAACCTCGGCAGCAGCTTAATGTACACCGGGCGGGTGCAGTGGAACTTTTTGAACGATGAGCCGAACCCGGGCTACTACACCTCGGGGACCTATTATGGGACGGCCGGCGATATTGCGGCAGTCGGAGTCAGCGTGCAGCATCAAAAAGATGGGGCGGGTAATGCCGCCGCCGCCAGTGTGTCGGATTTCACGGGCGCCTCGGTCGACGTGTTGCTGGAAAAAGTGCTGCCGAACAACATGGGTGTGTTCACCTTCAACGGAGAATTCAAGCGGCACTGGGCGAACTATGGGACGGGGGCGTTTGCGACGTCGCCGGCCACGTGTTTCTGCACCTTCAACGGCCATTCGTGGACGGTGTATGGGTTGTACCTGATACCCAATGAAATCGGCATTGGGCGGTTCCAGCCCTATGTGCGGTTCACCAGTATCGATCCGCTGTACAGCGCCATGCGGCAGGAGTGGGAGACGGGGTGAACTACATCATCGCCGGCCACAATGCGCGTATTTCGGCGTTCTATCGGTACGGGGATCTCAATACGAAAGGGTTCTTCAATGGCTTTGGCCCGAATGCGACCGGCAACAAGGTTGATTCGTTCCATGTCGCCTTGCAGCTGCAGTATTAGTTTAACCGGTATTGTCTTACATCGATCGCATGAGATGGGTCGATCCTCAACGCGGGGGTCGGCCCTCTCATGGCTTCCGGTACATTCCCAACTCTCTTCAGTGATGTCCGCTCCAGTTCTCAGGGTCTTCCTGGTAGGCGTATGCCATTGTCTCTAATATTCTGCAAACCGAAGTCCATCGAGACTCAAAGCTATCAGGTAGCTCGTGACACCTCAAAGGGTGGTACTCCTGATCAGAACGTGTGGCGATTGGTATCTTTGAGAAAAGGGGGGAAGAGGCATGCATCTAAAGGGTTTCATACTTGAAGATGGCCAAGGACGGGAATTTGTAATGGTGTACGAGCGACCTCAGATGCAATTACGCAAGATGTTTGCGCTCCGCGGCTGGCAACGTAGGCGACTGGTTCCAGTGCATCATACGGAACGTGAGCTGCGCCAAATTGTTGGAGGAGTCGTGATCGAACTCAACGACTTATTCAGCAACCCCGTGAGGCGTCTTCAGCCGGTGGACAGTACTTGTTCGAATAAGAAGTCAAGTTCGACAGTACCGGTTCGGAGCATCCGGAAGGTGGCTAGATAATATTCGACGTACTCTTACTGGAGTGGCTGCTCGGACCATTTACCCTGCCGTCCCTCATGGGAGCGATTCCTTTAGGCGTATGGAAAGTGCTGCGCTGAGAACTTCGAGCGTATTGTCAGGCCCGTACCGATGGCCGTGCTGTCGTACTCTCAACAAACCGCGTTTCCCCGTTGGCCTTCAGGTGCAAGTAGCCCTCTCTCAGAACGTTGCCTGAGTAATTCCTCGGTTGGATCTGGCATTCGTCAGCCCATTGATGGCGGGGAGAAATGTCCTCGCCCTCCTCTGCTGGGTTGCTGTATGATGCGACTCCATTCAGTAGAGAGGATTCGAGTGCTGACGCAGCGTATCGAAGCCGTCACGAAGGCCAATCGAACATTCTACGAGGCGTTCGAGAGCCTCGACATTGCCAAGATGGACCAAGTCTGGATGCATCAAGACTATGTCACCTGCATTCACCCAGGCTGGACGATTCGTTCCGGCTGGCCCGCCGTACGAGACTCCTGGGTACTGATCTTTAACAACACGTTTTCGATGAAATTCGAGTTGACTGATGTGATGGTACAGGTGGCCGGCGACATGGCCTGGGTCATTTGTGTTGAAAATCTCACAACCCAACAGTCCGACGAACCGCAACACGCCAAGGTCCTCGCCACGAACCTTTTCGAGCTGATCGGTGATGAGTGGTTGATGATCCATCACCATGGGTCGCCGGTGATGGGGTGAGAGGGGAAATGCGGGTCAGAGCTTTGGCGCAGCGGTGGGTACTTCATCTATGCGGATGGTTTTCATCCATTCGGCCGCGATGGCATCGCGTTCGGCCATCGCCATACCTGCATAGGTCAGGAACATTTGTGGTCCACGGCGGCGACGCCATGTGAGAAAACTGAGAAAATGATCTTTGCAGACGGATCGCGTCCCGGCAGGGGCATAGGGTTTCGCTAAGCAGTTTGGCACACAGCAATTTATTTCATGCACCGTAGCTCTCCTTCGACTCCGCTCAGTATGATGCTCGGCCTAGCCAATTTTCAAGTCCGCTTCCCGAACCGTTCGCTTGACCTCTTCAACCACATAGGGTAGGGGTACTCAAATGCGCACGCTGCTTTCGGTGGCCTGTTCTCTTGCTCTCGCCTCGTCTTTTGTCACGTCCGCGGTATTCCCCAGTGAACATGCTCAGTCGAATAATTCATCAGGAGAAAAGTCATTTTTGGCCTCAGAGCTGTTACCGCTGGGGATGGCCGTTGGTGATGTCAGTTCGCATCGCGCCCTACTGTGGCTTCGCACAGACGGACCGGCATCCGTGCAGATTGAATGGGCGCCGCTCTCGCTGTGGGAAACGGCGTCGAAACTAGGGACGGTGATGGCTCCGGTGCCGAGAACGACCTTCTTGGCGACCACAGCGGAAGCGGATTATACCCTCACGGTTCCTCTTGAGGGGCTGAGCCCTGGAACCCCGTATCGATATCATGTCACGATCGCTGCTGAAGACCAATCCGCGAAGCCGTTCTCCAGAAAACTTGCAGCGAAGGGAGAATTCATCACACCGCCGGATGACAAGATTTCGACCGCGGTGAGGTTTGCCTGGAGCGGAGATCTTGGTGGCCAAGGGCGATGTCGTCAAGGGGTAGGTGGCTACCCTATTTTTGATGTGATCCATCGGCAGCAGATCGACTTTTTTCTATTTCTGGGCGATACGATTTATGCGGACAACCTCTGCCCCTCGCCGCCGAACGAGCCGGGAGCGGATTTCAAGGCCACAACGCTGGAGGCCTACCGCTTGCGCCATCGATATCAACGAGGTGCGGAAGCGCTCCAGCGATTTTTGAGGACGGTGCCGGTGTATGTGATCTGGGATGATCATGAAGTTCGTGACAATTTCTCAGGACCATTTGACCCACACATGCCGGCTGGGCGACAGGCATTCCTCGAGTATTGGCCGATCGCCTCTTCGAAGGAGGAGCCCAATCGACTGTATCGGAGTGTCCGCTACGGCGCTGATCTTGAACTCTTTATCTTGGACACCAGACAGTATCGGAGTCGGAACGAGGACCAGGATGGTCCTGACAAGACGATGCTGGGATCAACGCAATTGCAATGGCTGCTTGATGGATTGCGCATGTCCACGGCGACGTGGAAAGTTATCGCGACGTCTGTGCCGCTGTCTATCGTGAAGGGTGGGGTAGGCAATGATGGCTGGGGGGCCGACAATAACGGCGTTGGTTTCGAACGTGAACGACAGGTGATCGTCGATACCCTTCTCGGGCAAAAGCTCAAGAATGTGGTATTTCTGGGAGGGGATGTGCATTGGGTCCAGGCCAACGCCTATGACCCAGATCAGGATGGCACCATTGATTTTCACGAATACATAGCAGGTCCGCTCTCGGCCAGGCCTGGACGGATCACCGCGGCAAGTGAAGGATTACACCCAACCCACTTGGTCAATGAGGCAGGATACCAAAATTTTGGGTTGGTTCGCGCGACAAGGCACTCATTCGATGTGACCATCATTGATGAGGCCGGTGACACTCGGTTTTTCCATCACATTGCGGCGCAGTAACAAAGTTCTTGAGTTCAGTCCTCTTGCAATCTCGATGGAGAGCCGGTTACCGTACGTCTCCTATGCGCATTCACCATATTCATTTCTAACGGTAACGAGAGGAAGTGGCTATGTCAGGATTGATGTCCGCTGATGATATTTTCTCGAAGGCAGAAGCGGCAGCCGTTGCGGCGACCGGGCCGGATGAAAAAGCCTTGCAGATCGACTATGACGCGCTGCGGGAGAAATTCCGCAAGGCATTGGGCGATCGAAAAATAACACTCTGCCACATCAATAAATTCTTGCCGGAAGGATACGAGGATCAGGGCCGGTTCAACCTGGTGCTGCTCACAGCCGGCAATGTGGTGTTCGACATCGTGATCGGTGATTCCTACTTTCGATACGACGTCGTGTCGGTTGGGCAGCTGGATAAGGTGCAGCTGATCGATGCGATGTGGGACAATAAAGAGAAGCGTCGAGAGGAGCCCTTCCTAAGCCTGCGACTCATGCACGGCGATGAAGCACATCTGCTCCTGGCGTTGGATGCCGAGGAGCGGGCGAGTCTGCTGAAATTCGCGTCTGCGGTCACGGCAGCGCGCAATCCTGAGCGATAAGTCGTCACACAAGGGAGGCGTTCCACCGGTTCACTGCTGCAAGCGTGAACGTCCCATCATCATGGCGCATGAGGGTGGTCATGCTCATACGCTCCGACACTGAACCTATTGTTCAGTGCCGGTCACGAGCAAGTTTGGCGGTGGTCCGATCGGCTCAAAGTTTTTCAGTAGCGGAACGTTGTCTTTGTGAACCCACATGATATCGTGATTGTACGAATCACGAGGCCCCGAACCACCCGTGAACGTCTTGCCGTCCGGCGTAAAGGTCCAACACATATCTTCGCCGGCGGTATTGATGGTATCACCAAGATTCAGAGGCTCCTGCCATTCGCCTTTTGGGTTCTGGTAGGAAATCCACATATCATGTCCGCCTCGCGATCCCATGTCCGGACGGGTACTGGTGATGATGAGGCTCTTTCCATCCTTCGAGAGGCCGGTCCAGTGCATATGGTCACGGTAGGGTGAATTGATGCGTGAACCCAGACTCTCAGGTTTCTGCCAAACCCCGTCCTTCTTCTCGACTTTCCAGATATCGCTGTCCTGGGTAACTCCCGGCTGCTGATAATTGAAGTAAATCAGGCTGTCGGAAGCAATAATCGGACAGTGCTCTTCGCCGGTCGGTGTATTGATGTGTGGAAGTTCCGGGACGTCGTTCCAATTCTTAGCCGGTTGCCACATACCGTTGACCTTCTGGGTCACGTAAAGGTCCCCGGTCGAGAGATTGCCGGGCTCGTACCTGGTGAAATAAATGACATTGCCGTCATCGGAGAGACTCGGTTCCAGTTCCCATGCGGATGTATTGATGTTCGGCCCCACTGTGGGGTCAATGCCCGGGCCCAAAGGAATAGGTTCCTGCCAGGTGCCGTTCATGTAGTGCGCCATCCAAATGTCGAAATTATAGGGCACCTCTGGTGATGAAACGCTACCTGTGCGGCCCGATACGAAGATGGCGGTCTTTCCGTCGGCACTATAGGTGATTTCAATCTCGGCTTCCGACGAATTGATCGGCTCGCCTATATTTTTGGATAGGGAGGGCGTCGATGTTTCAGGTCCGGTATGTGGCGTATCCATACCTGACATCGAAAATGTCATAGCAGGCAAGAGCAGGAGTGTGAGTGCTACCACACATAGATGTAAGCGAAGCCTTGGTGTTGCCATACCGCCTCCTTGTTGCAGCGAACAGGTTAGCCTATCGAGCTTGTTATCCTCTGGCCCGTGCCGTCACCGCGATTGCCTGCATCGTTGTGCGAAATGGACTGTTTCCGCCAAGCCGAGCAAAAGCCGTCGCTACGGTGTTGACGACTGGTTCGGGGGACCCCCCCTGTTGAATCTCAGCTAGAAGCGGCCCCCCTTCAATCATTCCAACTGCCAGTGACTCGGCAGAACTGCTATAGCATTCCATTGGAACGGCCTGAATGGTGATCTGATCAAACCCATTCGCACTAAGCAAACCCCGTAAGAGTTCGACATCTGCAAAGATAAAGGGCGCTTTGAAAAACTGTGGAGGATTGTCCAGGAATAAAGTCATGACAGTGTCGTGGACCGCAACACCCCAGGGATTGGCCTCCATGCAATCCCATACGCTCACTGCAAGTCGCCCTCCATTGACCAGGACGCGGCGCATTTCGCGAAACGCGCGATCTCTCTCCGACACAAACATGAGCCCGAACGGACAAACCGCAGTGCTGAATGAGCCGTCACGAAACGGCAGGTTTGCAATGTCTGCCTCTTTCCATTCAATTGCGTTGAGGTCTTTCAATTTGGATTGGGCGTATTGGAGCATCCCGAGATTGATATCAGTGGCCGTCAGCGGCATTGACGGCTTCAATTGAGTTCGTAACTGTCTGGTAAGAATACCGGTTCCACAGGCCATCTCAAGAACAGAGCCTTCGGTAATGGACCCCTCTGTAAGATCAGCGACTCGGTGCGCGAGGTCAATGACATAGGGTTCAAACAATGTTGGTCTGAGGAGCCGTTCATACAGCTCACAGCTGGGGGCGTAGTCGTGTTCGATACTGCCACCCATGAACTTCCTCCTTTGTCAGCGACAATAGGTGGCTCTGGTGGAAAGGGGAAACGTAACACATACTACTCTTGGCGGAGTTGCTCATCAACTGAGCAAGGCTTGGGATTCAATGCATCAGTGGAGGCCTCGCTGTCGTAGATGGGAGGCTGGGGTGATGGTGTGATCGTTACGCTCGTGGTTCGTCAAGCCCAGAATCCTGGCAAGGGTACGGGAGTAGGGTGGAGTTGCGGCTGCACCTAGTCAAGATCTTCGGGAAAACTGCTCCGAAACCTCCTACGTAGATCGGCGAACGATCTTGTGAGGGAGTTCTGGGAGGGGGAAGCATGAAAATGATCTCCGGACTTGCTGCGAGTCCCAATGGGTTTAGACCAGGACTGTTCGGCGGTACAAAACCGGCTCACGTCGACCCAGGCTTCGCCTCCAATCGAGATCGGTTCTGAATGGAGTGGAGGGGAAGCTTTGTGCCTTGTGTAGATGAAGAAGGAGAAGTCCATTTTGTGATGTCTCCAGTTGCTGTTGGAAACCTTACAGCGCCACCTCCTTCTTGCCTATTCCCTAATAGTAGTCCCACAGAGTTGCACCGCGACACGCTTCCTACTCCAGACGGCTGCCCCATATCTCTGCGCTACATCAGCAAGGGAAATGCCGGACTCAGGCAGCTTCGGAACTGTCGAGAATTCCGTCATATCGCATTGCCTGCGAAGACAAGTGCTTCTGTCTGCGGTAAAGCCAGAAGTCCTACCTCTGTATTCGAAAGGATGCAGGGAGGTCGCGATGTCCGCGGAGGACCTAGAGAGGCCAGTAATGGGTGTAGGGGTGTGTGCTAGAACTCCCCCATATTCACTTGCCGGACTCGTTCCGCCGGGATACTAAGTGCGGCTAGGAGGTACTGCTTGAACTCCTCGGTGTATGGCTGAGTCGCGAGGGCCTGTTGCATACAGAGGAGCCAGGCGTCGCGTTCTTCGTACCCTATGGGGAATCGCTTGTGGGCACCAGGAATGCTGATTGGCCCATAGTGTTGCTGAAAGAGTCTTGGTCCTCCCAGCCAGCCGCACAGGAAATAGGTCAATTTTCTGCGAGATTCGGTGAGATCGGGTGGGTGCATTTTTCTGATCGTTTCAGCTTCCGGCAACGTATCCATATTGGCATAAAAGTCATCCACCAACTTGGTGATACCCCCGAGCTCGCCTGCTGCTTGGTAAGGAGTGGTCTGATCGCTACTGTCTTGGTCTTCCAGGGACATTTGGTGTTCGAGGGTATGGCGTCAGAGCTTGGTGTAAAAGGGGAGGGTCTGAATAGTTGCCGGATATCGGTTGTTCTCATGTTCCACGGTCAAGGCGGTACCAGGCTTGCTGAAGTCTCGCAGCGGAAATCCGAATGCCACGACTTGGTTGAGTTGAGGGGAATGTGCCGCACTGCTGATCCACCCTACTTCACGATCGCCGCTATAGAGCTTAGCACCATGTGGTGGAATGACGGAATCCTTCAGAACCAGTCCGACAAGCTTGCGGCGGACGTTGCCGTATGTATCCATACGCGCGACGACTTCTTGCCCCGGATAGCACCCTTTGTTCAAACTGAACGCTTTGCCCTCGAGGTTCGCCTCGGGTGGAACAATCTCTTCGTTCAAGTCCGGTCCGGCTTTCGGGAGACCGGCCTCGAGGCGCAAGGCCTCTCGTGCCTGGCTACCGATGGCCTTGATTCCAAACCTGGCGCCGGCTTGCATGGCAGCCGTCCATGCGGGCAGCAGGCTGTCTGCCGGAAGCAATATCTCGATATCGACCTCTCCGGTCTCTTCCGTGCGTGCTACCAATGCATGATGCCCGCCGATATGCGCGGTCACGAAATCGATGGGTTGTAAATCTGTGACATCTACTCCGAATGCTGATTGGACAACATGAGTGGTCTTTGGCCCACTGATCAAGAGTAGCCCCCAACTCTCAGCGCAGTTTTCCATCTTGGCGTTGGTTCCGTAGAGCAGGAACTTACGAAGCGCCTGAAACGTCGTCTCCCCAATTTCGCCGACATCTTCCACCATGACGGCATCACTTTGCATGTACAGGCGGAAATAGGTGAGCATCTTACCCTTATGAGTCAAAAAGCTGGAATAGCGGCCTTGGCCAGATTGGAGAGGAAGGATGTCGTTGCTCACGACGCTTTGCAGCCACTTCACACGATCCTCACCCGTGACTCTGAGCTTGCCGCGATGGGAGAGATCAGCGATTCCCACGGTTTGTCGAACGGCATGATGCTCAGCGGCAACATCGCCATAGTGCCCTGGCATGTCCCAGCCGGTGACCGCTTCGAACGTTGCCCCGAGTTGGGCATGTTGTGAATGCAGGCGTGATTGCTTCATCGTCCTTTGAGAAGCCTACGAGTGGTTGTGATGAATGTCACGGAAGACAACGAGCTCCCGCCATTATGAGGAGGCGACATGTCCTGTCACCAATTCCTCTACTAATGCTTTCGTCCGAGCCGAAAACTCATTGCGGGACACGATCTTGGTTACGCCGAGTACCTTTGCGCGATTCCAGGTGTCCACTTCCTCATGGTTGGCAAAGGCCAGTGTGGGAATCGCACACAATCCTGGATCGCCATTCAGCTGTTCCAATGCGTGAAACGCATCAAGAGTTAAATCGTTCATATTGAGAATGATCAAGCTTGGGCTTGCCGACGCGGCCTTGTCGATGATGTCCTGCTGAGCTCGGGCTTTCTCTATCTGGAACTCCGTCTGGCGCAGCGCATCCTTGACTTTCGTGTAGAAGAACAAGTCGGTGATGGCCACGAGGATAGTCTTGTGCATGAGTACGACCTTAGTTCAGTGAGCTCACCAGCCGCCCGAGGGCCCTTCTGGCAAGTTTATAATTCGGATCCAGCGCGAGCGCTTTCTTGTACGACTCGATGGCGTCGGTCCAGTTTCCCAACCGCTCGTATACCCGGCCGAGATTCAAGTGGGGGTAGGCAGGACTCTCGTACCGCTTGGCCTGCATCGCTTTCTGAAACCAGGTAATGGCCTCCTCGAACGCACCCTTTTCGATCATGTATGCCCCGATATCGTTGTAGGGGTTGCCGAAATCCGGGTCTTGCGCAATAGCTTTGTGGCATTCTTCGATGGCGTCATCAAGCCGTCCCATAAAGCTATAGGTCCACCCCAAGAATGTGTAACCCTCGGCAGTGGGATGGGTTGCGATCGATTGCTTGTAGAGGTTGACCGCTTCTTCAAAGTCCCCTTTCATCTGTCGTTCAAAGGCCTGTTGGAACAGATCCCATGCGTGGCGCTTGTCTTCCTCGCGCCCTTCGCCTTGAAGGAGGAAATCTTGAACGTCCATGTTTCGAAAACACCTCTAGGCAGTCGTCAGCGCGGTGTAGAACAGCCATGAAACCGTTGCGGTTTGACGACCGAGAGTTGCCGTTACTCCTGTTTGAGTTTCTTCTTGATCAATTCAGCTCCGTACCGTCCCGAGAGTAACATGGACCCGAAAGCGGGTCCCATTCTCGGTGTGCCGTAGACGGCGGCGACGGCCAACCCGATCACGAAACAATTGGGATAGACCTCTCCCGTTCGGTCCATGATTTCTTCTTCAGATCGCGCCACCCACATGGCTCCGTTTCCTGGTACTTTATTATACAGATTTCGTTTATGGAGAAGCTCGACCACGATGGCATCATGGCCGGTCGCATCCACCACGATTTTGCTCTCGAGGGCAATCGGATCAACATGGATCAGATCATGGCCTGCCATTTCGGCCGTGGTGTTGTTGACGACGACTCCCTCCAGTATGCCATCATTGCGGATGATCAAGTCCAGCACGCGCGTCAGGTTCATCACCTTGGCGCCGGCGTTGTACGCGGCTGAGATCAGGGCGCCTGTCGCGTGTGGGGGATCGACCATATACATTCCGTCGCATTCTTTGATCTTTTTGCAGGGAACGCCGATTTCATCGAGAATCTCATTTGCCGGTTCGCAGATTGTGGCTTTGTTCATAAGGTAGCCACCGGACCAAAATCCTCCACCCAGGGCCAAGCTTTGCTCGATGAGCAGCGTTCGAAATCCCATAGAGGCTAGATCATGCGCACAGATTAGTCCAGACGGCCCTGCACCGACGATGATGACATCGCTTTCGATGAGCTGATCGAACTCTTTATAGTATTCCCGGGCGATCTGCCTGGTGATATCTCGTTCACGTAACGGCGCAGGCTTCGGTTTTGCCATACAGCTCTCCTACCGGTAAATTTCAGCCCCGGTCTGCTTGAACTCTGCGGCCTTCTCCTTCATCCCGATTTGGATGGCCTGCTGTTCGTCGATGTTCAGCTGTGCCGCATAGTCGCGGACGTCTTGGGTGATCTTCATCGAGCAGAAGTGTGGACCGCACATCGAGCAGAAATGCGAAACCTTGGCGGCATTGTCAGGGAGCGTTTCGTCGTGGAACTGCTGCGCGGTTTCCGGATCGAGCGACAGATTGAATTGATCTTCCCAGCGGAACTCAAATCGGGCCTTCGACAGCGCGTTGTCTCGCTCCTGGGCGCCGGGATGACCTTTGGCCAGGTCTGCTGCGTGTGCCGCAATCTTATAGGTGATCACGCCGGTTTTGACGTCCTCGCGGGTCGGCAATCCCAAATGCTCTTTGGGAGTGACGTAACAGAGCATGGCACAGCCGTACCAGCCGATCATCGCGGCCCCGATTCCTGACGTAATGTGGTCGTAACCAGGAGCGATGTCGGTCGTCAGCGGGCCAAGTGTATAGAACGGAGCTTCATGGCAGGCCTTGAGCTGCTTTTCCATGTTGGCTTGAATCATGTGCATAGGTACGTGGCCTGGACCTTCGATCATGACCTGCACATCGTGTTTCCACGCGATCTGGGTCAGCTCGCCTAGAGTTTCAAGCTCGGCAAACTGCGCGTCGTCGTTGGCATCGGCGATGGATCCTGGCCGGAGTCCGTCACCGAGGCTAAAAGCGACGTCGTAGGCCTTCATAATCTCGCAGATCTCCTCAAAGTGGGTGTAGGCGAAGTTTTCCTGATGGTGCGCCAGGCACCATTTGGCATGGATCGAACCACCCCGCGAAACTATCCCCGTCATGCGCGTAGCGGTCATCGGCACGTAGGCCAGGCGTACACCCGCGTGAATCGTGAAGTAGTCGACGCCTTGCTCCGCCTGTTCGATCAGCGTGTCACGGAAAATTTCCCACGTGAGATCTTCCGCCTTGCCGTTCACTTTTTCGAGTGCCTGATAGATCGGGACGGTTCCGATCGGCACCGGCGAATTACGGATGATCCACTCTCGCGTTTCGTGGATGTTTTTGCCGGTTGAGAGGTCCATGACGGTATCGGCCCCCCAGCGTGTCGACCAGATCATTTTCTCGACTTCTTCCTCGATCGATGAAGCCACTGCGGAATTACCGATGTTGGAGTTGATCTTCACCAGAAAGTTGCGGCCAATGATCATCGGTTCGCTCTCGGGATGGTTGATGTTCGAGGGGATGATCGCACGACCGCGAGCGACTTCGTCTCGTACGAATTCCGGAGTGATGACAGAAGGAATGGCGGCGCCCCACGCGAATCCCTGATGTTGTTTCACGCCGCCGCCATGACCATTGTGTTGGCCAAGGCCGGAGGCCCGTTCTCGTGACTGATTCTCACGGATGGCAATAAACTCCATCTCCGGGGTGACAATGCCTTTTCGGGCATAGTGGAGCTGCGTGACATTCGCACCGCGCCTCGCCTTCAAGGGCTTGCGAATGTGCTGAAACCGAAGATCAGCCAGCTGAGGATCTGCTGCGCGCATTCGACCGTACGTCGAACTGATTTCCGAAAGTTCTTCGACATCTTGTCGGCCGAGGACCCAGGCGCGCCGCAATGGCTGGAGGCCTTTGCGAACATCGATCGTGGCAGAAGGGTCGGTATAGGGCCCTGATGTGTCGTAAACAATCACTGAGGGATTGCTTGATTTCACGCCATTTGTTTCCTTGGTTTGCGTGAGGCTAATTTCTCGCATTGGAACCCGGACACCTGGATGGTCACCAGCCACATACATCTTACGCGATGCTGGCAAGGGTGTTGTGGTCAGTGGGGCCGACGGTGTGACCAGGCCATTTCTGTGTCCGGATGCGTTTGTATTTGTATGTGTCTGGATGCTCATAGTGAGATCCTTTCGTCGTTATCGCAAGTGATAGTTTTGCTCACGACAACGGTTTCCCCAATAAAAAAGCCGTCTCCCCAGTATGCCAGGAAGGCGGCTGACTCCTCATCAGGGTCCGCTGTCGTCCGGCTTCCCTACGCTGGTATTACCCAGGTCAGGTTGTGAGGGTCGTCCGATCATTCGGACTCTCAGCTCTAGGCTCCCCTAGCGATTCTTAGTGATCGTATTACTCTAGGGTTGTGAAGTCAATCGGCTATTAGACCCAGCATGCCCACTATCCTTTGGGGCTCGAACTAGGACTTTTCCGCACGAGGCTATTCATTGATTGTGAGGGAAGGCTATCGTAAAATGACCTTTCTTTTTCGTTGGAGGATCTGTGCCAGCCATTGCGACAGTCCCAAAGCCGATTGACACGTACCAGGCGCTACCCGCCGAAGAATTGCGTCGGCGGATCATAGCAGCCAAGCAGCTACTGGGTGAGCGAGTCATGATTCTGGGCCATAACTACCAGCGGGATGAAGTCATCCAGCATGCTGATTTTCGTGGTGACTCGCTGTTGTTAGCCAAACTGGCCGCCGAGCGCTCCGAACGACCCTACATCGTATTTTGCGGCGTACACTTTATGGCTGAGACGGCGGATATCCTCAGCCGTTCCCAGCAAACAGTCATCCTGCCGGACATGGCTGCGGGCTGTTCCATGGCGGATATGGCTGCGATCGAGCAGGTTGATCAATGTTGGGAGGCGCTGGGGCGCGTGATTCCAGTCGAGGAGACCGTGATGCCGGCCGTCTATGTGAATTCGGCGGCGGTCCTAAAGGCGTTTTGTGGAGAGCATGGAGGGATTACGTGTACATCATCCAACGCCAAAGCAGTGATCGAATGGTGTTGGGCGAGGCGAGAAAAGATTCTCTTTTTCCCGGACGAACATCTCGGTCGGAATACGGCCAATAAGATGGGTATTCCGCGCGAGCAGCTGATCGTGTGGGACCCCTATCAACCCAACGGCGGGAATACCAGAGACGCCATCAAGCGAGCTACTTTGATCCTGTGGAAGGGGCATTGCAGTGTCCATCAAATGTTCCAGCCGGTGCATGTGGACCATTTTCGCAAACAATATCCAGACGGGAAGGTGATCGTCCATCCAGAGTGTCACGAGGATGTGGTGAACAAGGCCGATCTCATCGGATCGACCGAATTCATCATCCGGACCGTGACGGCTGCGCCGGCCGGTACGACGTGGGCGGTCGGGACGGAGCTGAATCTCGTGAATCGTTTAAAACACGAACTCACCGACAAAAAAGTCTTCTTCTTGTCTTCTACGGTTTGTCAGTGCGCCACCATGTTTCGGATCGATGCGGCGCACCTGTGCTGGGCCATGGAGAATCTGGCAGACGGTCACGTCGTCAACCGCATCGTGGTGCCGGAGGACGATAAGCAGTGGGCAAAAATCGCACTTGACCGTATGATGGCAGTGAGTTAGGGCTGGTACCTACCCCCTTCCTTCCGGTATATTCCCTCGATTCCGTATGATGGTGTGAGTGTGCTGGTGTTCCATGTCTACTGATTACAAGTCGACACTCAATCTTCCCAAGACCGATTTCCCGATGAAGGCGAACTTGCCTCAGCGGGAACCTGCGATGCTGGCCTGGTGGGGGGAGCAGAAGCTCTACGACCAGATTCAGGCCTTGGGGAATGGGCGGCCTCGGTATGTTTTGCATGATGGTCCTCCGTATGCCAACGGCCGTATCCATATCGGACATGCCCTGAACAAGGTCCTCAAGGATATCATCGTTAAGTCGAAGACGATGGCAGGCTTTCATGCGCCCTATGTGCCGGGGTGGGATTGCCACGGGTTGCCGATTGAGCATCAAGTCATGAAGGAGCTCGGCGACAAGAAAAAGGACTTGAACGTGTCGGCCATCCGCAGGCTGTGTCGTGAGTATGCTGAGCGATACGTCACTATTCAACGAGAGGAATTCAAACGGCTCGGGGTGCTGGGTGAATGGGACCATCCCTATCTGACGATGACGTCGGCCTATGAGGCCACGATCATTCGTGAGTTCGGGAAGTTTGTCGAGCGTGGCGGGGTCTACAAGGGGCTCAAGCCGGTACTCTGGTGCACGCATGATCAAACGGCGCTGGCGGAAGCGGAAGTCGAATATGATGATCATACATCGCCATCGATCTATGTGAAGTTCCCGGTCGTCACCGCGCCATCGGTTCTGGCGAACACCTTTCCTGGTATGTCTTTTCCGGATGGGATGAAGCTGGTGTCCGTCGTCATCTGGACGACCACGCCATGGACCCTGCCGGCCAACCAGGCTGTCTGCCTCCACCAAGATTTCGACTATGCTTTTGTTCAGGCCGGCAATGAGCTGCTGATCGTGGCGGAAAAGCTTGTGGACAACGTCACGAAGGCTTGTGGGATCAGTGATTATCGTGTCGTGGGAGTGAAAAAAGGTGGAGAAGGTTTTGAGGGCTTGGAAACGCAACGACCGTTGTCCACCGGCCTGTCACCTATCTTGCTTGGGGATTTTGTGACGCTTGATCAGGGGACTGGTTGTGTTCATATCGCGCCCGGCCACGGTATGGAGGACTATCTGCTTGTGCTGGAGCACAACGCGAAGGCGTCGCCTGGTGAGCGGCTTGAAATTCTCGCACCGGTGGACAACAGTGGCCGGTTTACAGTGATCGTGAAGGAATTCGCCGGCCAGCAGGTCTTGAAGGCCAATCCGAAGATTGTGGAGTATCTGCAGGGGAACGGGCGTTTGCTGGGGCATGGTTCGCTGAACCATTCGTATCCGCACTGTTGGCGGTGTAAGAATCCGGTGATCTTCCGTGCGACCGAGCAATGGTTCGTCTCGATGGAGACGAATGACTTGCGGAGAGAAGCTCTGGCGGAAATCGAACGAGTCCGATGGATTCCGAGCTATGGGCGTGATCGGATCTTCGGTATGATCGAAAACCGTCCGGACTGGTGCCTTTCACGTCAACGTGTGTGGGGTGTACCGATTCCAGGGTTCACCTGTCTCGGATGTCATCATGTGTTGGCCGAGCCTTCCATCATTGAGCATGTGGCGGTTTTGATGGAATCAAAGGGGGCGGATGTCTGGTTCGAACAATCCGCTGGTGACTTATTGCCGGTTGGAACAACCTGTCAGAAGTGTGGCGGAACAGGGTTTGAGAAAGAGCGGGACATTCTCGATGTCTGGTTTGAATCCGGTGTGAGCTACGCGGCTGTGCTGAAGCCAAGAAAGTGGGAAGCCGATTTGTATCTCGAAGGGTCCGACCAACATCGGGGCTGGTTCCATAGCGCCCTGCTCGCTGGTGTCACGACGGATCATCGCGCCCCCTACAAAGCGGTGTTGACCCATGGGTTCGTCGTAGACGGGCAGGGGAAGAAGATGTCCAAGTCGGCCGGGAATGTCGTCGCGCCGCAGGATGTCATTAAACAGTCGGGCGCGGAAATCCTCCGTCTGTGGGTGGCGGCTCAGGATTATCGTGAAGATCTGCGCATCTCACAGGAAATTCTGACTCATCTGATCGAGGCCTATCGAAAGATCCGCAATACTTGCCGATTCTTGTTGAGCAACCTCTATGACTTCGATCCGAACTATTTCCGGGTGCCTTATGAGGATTTGCCCGAATTAGATCGTTGGGCGCTTTTGCGGCTGGGCGAATTGATTCAGAAGGTGACAAAAGCTTACGAGGACTTCGAATTCCATCTCATCTTTCATGCGATCAACAACTTCTGTTCGGTCGACATGAGCGCAATTTATCTGGATATCCTGAAAGATCGACTGTACACCTTTCGCAGGGATTCTCATGCTCGGCTAAGCTCACAAACGGTGTTATTCGATGTGGTGGTGGCGCTTACGAAATTGATGGCGCCAATCCTTAGCTTTACATCCGAAGAGATCTGGCAGAAGTTGCCGGAAGCTGCCCGTATGAGCCCCAACGGTCAAAGCGTTCATTTGTCCTCATTTCCTGAGATAGACCCAAGATGGAACGATGCGGGGTTGGATAGCCGATGGAATCGACTGCTGGAGGTTCGAGTGGCCGCACAAGCGGCTCTAGAAGAACAGCGCCGAGAAAAAGTGATCGGTTCCTCTCTTGAGGCTGGTATCCGGATTCAAGCAAATCCAGATAAGTTTGGACTTCTCAAACAATACGAGCAAGTCCTGCCGGGTATCCTCATCGTCTCACAGGTTAAGCTGGAAGAGGTTCACAACTTGCCTCTTAAGCCGGACTTTCGAGTTCTTGTCTATAAAGCCGAGGGCAATAAGTGCGAACGCTGTTGGAACTATCGCGATGCTGTCGGCAAGGATCATGACCACCCGACTCTCTGTGAGCGATGTGTGGAGGCCGTCTTATGAACGCGTCTTGGCTTCGCAATATGGCGCTGGCACTGGTGACCGGCAGTATCGTTCTGCTGGATCAGCTGACCAAGCAGCAGATCATGCAGACGATGCGCTTACACGAGTCGATCCCCATCATCCCCAATCTTTTCAGCCTGACCTATATTCGGAATCCAGGCGCGGCGTTCGGGTTATTGGCTGGGAGCAGCAACGCGTTTCGGATGGTGTTTTTTGGGCTGACCTCGATCTTTGCACTCGGGTTGCTCGGCACGATCCTGGCGCGGATGCCTGAGCAGGACCGGGTTGGCCGCGTCAGTGTGGCGGGAATTCTCGGCGGCGCGATCGGTAACTTAATCGATCGATTGCGGTTTGGGGAAGTGATCGATTTTCTGGATGTCTATATCGAGAACTATCACTGGCCCGCGTTTAATGTGGCGGATTCCGCCATCACCGTCGGCGTGACCTTCCTGATCATTCACTTCGCATTTGAGAAGAAATCCGACTCCTCCACCGCCTCAGAGCCTAATTCCGTTCCCTAATTCAAATTTCGCCTTGTGTGTAGGCGTCTTTGGTCATTCGTTTCGGGCCGACCCGGCACGAATGACCGCGACTTCTTTGCTAGGCGGGCATGGGGACGATGAATCCACCCTTCTCTTTGACCTGTTTCTGCTGCTCCGATGAAAACATCACGAGTGGTTCGCTGTGACAAAACTGGCATTCCTTCGTCGTCACCACAGCATTGGGCTCACCGATGCTGACCAAGTACTCCTTGGCAAGCTTGAGCGCGGTCGCTTCATCCGTCGTCATCACATCGAAGTGAATGCGACCATTCTTTCCATGAACCCACGTATCGTAGACATGAATCGTATCTGAAGCCATGCACAACTCCTTTCAACGAACGACCAACAAGACCAACACTCCGAGCATAATACGATAGTAGGCAAAGACCCGCAAGGTGTGCCGTTTGACATAGGTGAGGAAGGCAGCGATGACGGCCCAGGCGACAAGGAATGACACGACCATGCCGAGCGCGAGCGCTAAAAAGTCTTGCTCGGTAAAGGTTCCGCGTGCCTTCCAGGTTTCGTAGAGTGTGGCCGCAATGATGGTCGGGAGAGCGAGAAAAAAGGAATACTCTGTGGCGACCTTGCGATCGAGGCCTGCAAGTAGGCCACCGATGATGGTTGAACCGGATCGTGACATGCCGGGAATCAGTGAGGCGCATTGCGCGACGCCGATCCAGAACGCCTGCATCGGTGAAACTTGATCCAGGCTTGTCGCGTGACTCGTGCGTTTGGTGGCTTCGACGATCAGGATGACGAAGCCTCCGAGAATCGAAGTCGTCGCCACGGTCTGGGGGGTGAACAGATGTGACTTGATCCATCCATGTGCAGCGAGCCCGAGGAGGGCAGCCGGGAGAAAGGCGATCCCTAACCCGATCAAGAACCATAAGTTGTGATGCTGTTGCATCGAAGCCTTGATTCGATCTGTCCAGGACGCATGCGACCCGCTTGTGCTGATGGAACGAAATGTCTGTTGTTCCTGCCAGGCGCCGGAGAGAAGCCGACCGATCTTTTCCCGTTCGAACACGATGACGGCGAGAATCGCTCCCAACTGAATCGAGATTTCCGCGTTGGCCGCCACGTCTCCGGTGAACCCAAGGGCATGGCCGACAAGGATCAGATGCCCGGTGGATGAGACGGGAAGAAACTCGGTCATCCCCTCCACGACTCCAAGAATCACGGCGAGTGCTGGACCCCATTCGTTCATGCTGTACTCCACTTCCGATTGTGGACCATCAAGGTTTCGCCCTCCATGGTCATGTCTGATAGAATGTGTCGGATAATCACAGAGCGACGCCGATCCGTCAAGCGCATTGGTTCTTCTGATCCGGCTATTGCGGAACAGCGCTGGTTGGTCTCGAACAAGAGCAATTATGTTGACAATACCGAGGGGTTGGCATACACACAAAGAACGCCATCACATGAACGGGGATATGGCGGGATGCAAGTAGGGATTCGTATGAAGCACATTCAAGCCGCAGGATTTGATGGAGGGAGGATCGCATGAAGCGCGAGTGGACGGCAATAGTATTGGTCGGTGCCGTGTTGACTACGGGTTGCGTCTCCAACAAGAAATATCAAGAAGCGCTGACCGAGGCGGACACCGCCAGGATGGAATTGGAAAAGGCTCGCCAACAGAAGGGTGCGATGGAACAGCAGGTCCGCACGCTCAAGGAGCTGAACGTCAAATTCAACAACGAGGCCGAGGCTGCTCGGGATGAATTGCAACGGTTTGAGCACGGACGTGATGCAGAACGAGGCACGCTCGAGGCACGAACCAAAGAACTCGAAGATAAGGTGCGAGCGTTATCAGCCCAAAATCGGAATGTGCGGCAGGAATATCAGGACGTCAAGCGTCACAACGACACACTGAAATCGTTGGTAACTCGCTATCAAAAAGAGCTGAAAGATCGTTCTCAATCAGGGTCGGCGGCGCAGGCCGCCACAGTGACTCCCAAACAGGGTTCAGGGGGGACGGCCTCGGCCGCACCAGGGACGACTTCAGCGTCGTTGAATATCAATAAAGTTTCGGCCAACGATATGGTCCTCTTCTTGGGGCTCAAACAGGATGAGGCCGATCGGATCGTCAATAATCGTCCCTATCGTGTGAAAGGTGAACTGGTGGCGAAGAATGTCGTCCCAAAGGAAACCTTCGACCTGATTAAGGACCGCATTTCCGTGAGCCCATAGCGCTCTGATCGGTTTCAAACGGGACATCGAGGGCCGTTCTCCGACGAAGGAGAACGGCCCTTGTATTTTTACCGAGCAGTGTCGGACTGTTCTGGACGATTGCCTATGGTCAGTGTAGCGGAATTCTGACCGTAAGTTCGGATGCTGAGGGATCTCGAGTGACGACATAGGTCGCTTGTTCTTGACGGTTGGATGCCTCAGGAGAAGCGGAGGATTCTTGAAGGTGTCCCCGTGGCGATGGTGTCACCACGTCGGAGTCCATCGTGGAAGGGGTATCGAATGGCATGAGAGACAAACGGACCGTAATGGAACGATGGCCGGCAAGGATCGGGATTCTCCTCCGCTGATGGGCCAACAACCGCGATGAAATCGGGTCTCCTGCCGCGAAAGGGAACAGGAGGTGAGGTGGTTGAGAACCGGCCTCTCCCCATACCTGAAAGAAGCTATCCTGATTTGCCTCGATCATAAGGTCCAACGAACCTGCCCGGAGAGAGGTTTCCCTCTTTCGGTCATCGTGCAGGTCCTTCATTCCGTTCATGACAAGACTGTAACGAATGCCTAAGGGCTTAGTGGTTTCTGTAAGTGTTTTTGTCAGATTCGCATCCCGTTCACCTTTATGGGTAGGTCGGTCGAACTGCTGTACCGAATGGCTACCTTCCTGCTTTTCCTTTATCGCGCTCGAAACGACCTCCGCTGGTTCTCCATAGAACAAGGAGCGTGCACTCAGTGCTGAACCGACTTGAGGGGGTTGTGCGTCGGTAGTCAGCGCGTGAGGCGGTGCGATGCTAGAGGCGGAGGTCAATGGCACGCTCGCAAGGTCTTGACCTCCTGAGGTCGATGCGTGTTCTGCCGAACGGGGGAATGATGGTGGGGTTGATGGAGGATGTTCTCTTGATGCATCCGCCCCCTTCTGCAGGGTTGCCCGCTCTTTTTTCGCTTTAGCCATTGTTGAAGTTGCTGGTTTGGACGTGTCTGCGGTGAGTGCTTGGTTGCCGGCCGGAGTGATTGATTTCGTTTTTTCCGGCGTCTCCTTCCGAGATTCTTTGATCCCAGGGGTGGCCGGTTTCTCTGCGGCGGGTGGAGAACCCGGTGGGGGTGGGGCCATTATCTCTTCACCGGCGACGGATCGTGCAGCCTCTTTGAGGCTTTCTTGGTAGATGTTGATGCCAAGGACAAGTGCGAAAAGGGTTGCAGCGAGGCCACCAGCCCAGGCGAGTCCAGCTGGTCTGCGGAACCAGCCGAACCATGACACGTTGCCTCCGTCAGTTGTCGAAGTTGTTTCACGTAACGATCGCAAAAGCTTCTCACGCACCACGGGATCCGTCAGCAGTTCCTTGAGCGCTTGTTCGTCAGCAAACAAGTTGAAGAGCTGCTGATCGTGTAGGGCGGTGCTGTAGAGCCGGTGTTTCTCCTCCGGCGTTAACGTATCGGCCGCAAATCCACCGAGCAGCTTTTCGAGATCGTCGTCAGGCATTGAAACCCGTGGTTCGTGACATATGAACCGCATCGTGTCCGGGACTCAGGACCATCTCGTCATTCCCAACTGCCACCCATCAGAGTTAATAATTCCCTCCGACAGCGCAAGTCCCACGTATAAATTGTATTGATCGACGTCTGCCTCATCAATTGCTGAATCTCGGGAAAACTTTTCCCTTCTAACTTCCACGTGAATAGTTTGCGGCATCGTTCGCCAAGTCGGGTCATGGCCACGAGCAGCCGATCGACACGCTGCTTCTGGTCAAGTTGAGTTGCCGGGTCGTCCCGGGTGTCGGTGAGCGGCAGATCTTCCACCGATTCTTGATTGTACTCCCCTCGCCGCAACGCTTTCCGATGGGCATCCAGCATCTTGTAGCGGAGGACCTGAAATGCCAGGGGGACGAGTTCAACTAATTCCGTGACCTGGGAATACTTCTCGTGCAGGACCGTCAACACCTCTTGTGTCAGGTCTTCAGCGCGGTCTCTCGATACACGTGATGTCGCGAACGCCAGGATCCTTTCACGAAGGGTAGCCAATATCTGATCTCGGTTCATCATCGTCTAGGAATTCGCCGAGAGGGACAGGGATAGGAGTTCACTAAGTGAACGGAATTCAACCCGAAGTCCTGTGCAAACTTCCACCTGTCGGTCAAATCGATTCTTTGTGCGGACCATGCGCCATAGTGTGCCGGGACTGACTCGCCCCCACGCAGCCAGATGGAACACGGACAAAGGATAGTCCGTCCCAAACAGGAGACGCGAATGAAGTTCAGGGTAATGCCTGAGATGCAGGAGCATCTTCATACGATGGGGTTGGGTGAGGGCGGAAATGTCGGCATAGAAGTGTGGATAACATCGGCTCAGCTCACGAAAAGTAGAAAGAAACTTTTCATAGAGCATGAGGCCATAACTACAGGCGTGCGCCGCGATGACGGTCACACCTTCGTCAAGGGCCAGACGCAGCCGCTCAGGATCTCCAAGCGATTGATCCTTTCCGATCAGACTGAATTCATACCCGACGTGACTCAAGAAAGGAAGTTTGCGCTGAGCCAGAGCGCGGTAAAAGGCGATATATTTCCGATCAGATGGATCGAAGTGCTGGGCATTTGGCAAGGCCTTGATCAGGACTGCGCCTGCATCGGCACAGCGATGCACCTCATCGATGGCGTCGTTACGTTGCGGATTGATGGAGGGGCCCGCCATGAAGACATCCGGATAGGCGCGCACGGCACCGAACACGTAGTCGTTACTAACCAAGAAGTCGGTATGTTGACGATTCAGCGAGCCGGATTGATCATAGAATCCATCCATGCCAAGCAGGACGGCCTTCGAGACGTAGCGGGAGGCGCGGAGTTCGCTCACGAGGTGATCGAGATAGCGCTGATTAGCCGTGCGTGGTTCAGCCGGCGAGAGGTCGTGTTTCCAGATGAGAAAACGGAACAACGGGCTGCGGAGGAGTTTTGGCGAGATGAAGCAGCCGTTGTCGCCGTCCGGCAACGCGGCAAGATGGACATGGCAATCGATGAGGGACTTCCTAGCCGTATCTCGTGAAGCGCCGTTTGTGAAGCGTGGGTCGGAATCGATCATTGCTTGGTCCATCCTTCTGGTACCTGGGACCTTCCCTTCACGAGATACCTTTCACGCTTCACCCGAGGGGAGCCGCTCCAGCGCGATTCGCTTCACACCGCGCAGATCCAGCTTGCCGGTTCCCAACACCGGCAAGGCCTCGACTTTCACAAACTGACTCCGCGAGGGGATAAAGAGGTTGGGAAGGCCGGTGGCCGATAGCTTCACCAGGATATCGGGAATCAGGCTATCATCTAGTGTATGAAGGACGACCAACCGCTCGCCTTTCTTCTCATCTGGAAGGCCGGTGACAGCAAAGACTTGTGTTTCTGCTTCGGCCGCCTGCTGCAAGGCTTCTTCAACTTTCCCGTGCGGAACCATCTCGCCTCCGATCTTGGAAAAGCGAGAAAGTCGGTCGGTGATCATCAGGAAGCCATCGTCGTCCATGGAGGCGATGTCCCCGGTGATATACCACCCATCCCGTATGACCTGGGCGGTGAGGTCTTCGCGTCCCAGGTAGCCCTTCATGACGTTCGGGCCTTTCACCAACAACATCCCGGGGGTGCCGACAGGCAGCGGAGTGTACCTATCAGGATCGACGATCTGTACGGATACGCCCGGGAGCGGCTGGCCGACGGTCCCTCGTCGCGACGCCGGTTGATAGTAGCCGGCGGCGCGAAAGTCCGGACAGTTGACGGCAATGACCGGAGCACATTCCGTGACACCGTAGCCTTCGATTGGTCCGATCCCAAACTTGTCCTCGATAGACTGTGCAAGTCGAGCCGATAGTTTTTCTGCGCCGGTGAGGATCACACGCACCGAACTGAATTGCTCCGGAGTGCAGCGGCGGGTATAGAGCTGCAAGAAGGTTGGAGTGATGACGATGAACGTGAGACGGTAGTGGCGAATGAGTTCCCCGATGGCCGCGACGTCAAGAGGCGAGGGATGAAAGACCATCGCCGCGTTATTGAACATCACGAACCAGAACACCATGTAGCCGAATGAATGAAAGAAGGGCAAGATGCCCAGGACGCGTTCATCTTGATAGAGATGGAGCATTTGCGTGGCGCCTTGGCAGTTGGAATCGATACTGAAATGGGAGAGCATGACGCCTTTCGGCTCGCCGGTGCTGCCGCTACTGAAGATGATCGTGGCCAGGCTATCTGGGGTGAGCGGGGTTGCCTGCCCGCAAGCACGCTCGATGAGGCGGCAGGGAGCGAACAAGGCCAGGAAGGTCGCATAGAGTTTCTGCCCCGTGCCGATCGTCTCGGCAATGTCCTCCAGCCATATCACCGACGGCCCATCCGGCAGTTCGAGCTTGGCTTTTTCGACGAAGGTACGGCTCGTGAGAACCGTGTGCAGGTCCGCCAGGCGCACCGCGGCTTCCAAGCCGGATTTCCCGACCGTATAGTTCAAGTTTACGATGGTCTTTCCGCAGAGGGCGACGGCCACATTGACTAGGGCTGTGGCGACTGTCGGCGGCAGCAAGACACCGATGTGCTGTTGGTCTTGCCAGTGTGGGCGTAGTGTGCGTGCGAGGACGATGGAGCCGATCAAGGCCTGTAAGGACGACACCCGGGGGCGATTCTGGTCGGCCATGGCCATGCGGAATGGGTAGCGACGCATGGCCGAAATAAACTGGCGATGAAGAGACCGACGACCCGATTTCCTGAGCTGCCAGGCGACTTCGCCAAGCGCCTGAATCGTTCTGCGGACAGCGTCCGCCGTTGTATCCGGGGGCAGCGGTGCACCGAATGAGACGGTGATGGGGTAGGGAAAACGTTCAGGAAGCTTCCACAGAAACCGGCCGTGATTGAAGCTGAAGATGCTGCCCCAGACGCGATCAAGGTGAACCGGGATGATGGGCGTCGTTCGTCCCTTGACGATCCGTTCGAAACCACGGCGGAACGGCAGGAGCGTGCCGGTGCGGGTGATCTGACCTTCGGGGAAAATGCAGACCAGCTCGCCGTCATCCAACGCCTGTCCTGCCGAGCGCAGAGCGCGAAGAATCAGGCGAGGACTTCCCGATGAAGAAATCGCGATGACGTTGAGCCGCCTCATGAAGGGCTTGAGGAGTGGGTGATTGGCGTAGTGCTCATCGACCACGAACCTCACCGGACGATCCAAACTTGCGAACAGCAGGAACCCATCGATGAACGACACATGATTGGGGACCAGCAGTGCCCCGCCTTTTCGTGGGATATGATCCTGTCCGATCACAGTGAGGTGGTACAGAACACGGGGTAGCAGGGCGACGATGAATCGCAGCAGGCTGTTCGGCAGTAACCTCACGACAACCAGGGTTCCGATCATTGACAAGACAGCACAGGCCAGCAAGATGTCGCTGGCTGACAAACCGAGCCGTGACAGGAGACCAGCGCCTAGAGAACCGGCAAGGATTCCCCCGAACACGAAGGTATTGCCGAGAGCGATGACGGCGCCACGACGGTCAGCCGGAGCTCGCCACTGAATCAGCGCATTGATCGGGACATTAATAAACCCGCTGGCGACACCGAGTCCACCCATCAACACGAGCGTCCAGGTCAGGCTCGGTGGGATGAGGCCAAGGATGAAAAGACCTAGCGCCAACCCGATCGCTCCCGGTGGGATCAGACCGATTTCAATCTTGGAAGCGGAAAGTCGGCCGGCCAGGACCGACCCGATACCGATCCCGATGGCAAGGATGGCCATCGGAAGACCGGAAAGTGCGTCTGAAAGTGCTAACCGGCTCTTTGCATAGATCAGCATGTCCTGCCCGAATAGGCTCGCAATGGTCCAAAACACGACATTGATCCCAATCGCGATGCTGAGCAGACGGTCAGTACGCATGGTTGCCCAAGCCACGGCCAGGGTTTCGGCAACGCCGCCCTCGGTTCTGGCTGGAGGTACAGGCGGAATTGCATAAGCTGCTGCGGTTCCCATGGCGGCAACGATGGTCAAGATGAGACCGGCTTGCCAGGGAGCGGTTTCGCTGTATTGAAGGAGAACACCGCCGGATGAGGTTCCTGCGATGATCGCTGCAAACGTCCAGAGTTTCAGCAGGCCATTTCCCATGGAAAGCCGCTCATAGGGAAGCAGCTCCGGCAGGATGCCGTACTTTGCTGGGCTGAGAATCGCGCTATGAACCCCCATGGCTCCGAGGACGACGAGGAGGGCCGTGCCGCCGGTGGGATGACTCCAGAGCACCACCGTTCCGGCTCCCATCAAGGCCACTTCAACGATCTTCATCGCGATGATAACGGTGCGCTTGCTGAATCGATCCGCAAAGACTCCGGCGACCAGGGAGAACAGCATGAGCGGCAGCGTGAACACGACGAAGGCGATAGTAGCCTGAGTCTGAGAAGCCGCTTCAAAAGCGGGGCCGGTTTGGCCGACAGCCGCAGCGACCTGGTGGATCAGGAGGAGCGCGACCATCAACTTCCAAGCGTTGTCATTGAACGCGCTGCAAAACTGGGCGAAGAGGAGGGCACGAAGGGGATGGGAGCGAAACTGGGTTTCAGAACCGGCTGGAGTGCTCATCCGTGCAGCCTATTGTGCCTGATTCGTAGCGTTGGAGGAAATAGGCAACCCTTCCAGCTCCATGATCCGTAGGGCATTCGTTGTGGGACAAGGGCCAGGTCGAAACTGGTAGTCGAACGTCAGCGCCCCTGCCGAGACAGTCTCCTGAAAGTGTGCGTTTGTGAGGCCGGGTACGGCGTGCTCCAGATCGGCTAATTCCAGGTCGTGCGTGCTCACAAGGCCATACCCGTTCCCTTTGGCGAGTTCCGTGATGTACGCCCGACTCCCGATGAGCCGCTCCCGATTGTTGGTGCCTTTGAAAATCTCATCGATCAGGAACAATGTGGGTGGCGCGGTCGACTCCTGAGTCGCATCCAGGATGGCTTTGAGTCGTTTGACTTCCGCGTAGAAAAACGACAAACCGGCATCGAGCGAATCATCGACGCGGATACAACAGGCCAGCCGGCTCCATGTCCATTCGAACGAGTGCGCGCAGACAGGCCCCCCGGCTTGTGCGAGACAGAGGTTGATGCCGATCGTGCGGAGAAACGTGCTCTTGCCGGACATGTTTGAGCCGGTGATGAGGTGGATCGAGCCACGCCCGGCTAAACGAACATCGTTAGCCACGCGGGTGTTGACGGACAGCAGCGGGTGTGCAAGGCAATCAGCCTGCACACGTGGAGGGGTGCCGTTCTGTTCGCCGGTCAGAGTGAGTGGAGTCGGCCATGTGTAGGTGGGGTGGAGATACGCAAAGGTGGCCAGTGCCGACGCCGCTTCGACTTCCGCCAAACAGTTCAGCCACTGCGGGAGGGCTTGTTTGATCTCGTGTTGCGTACGAATCAGCCGGCGCAGAAACCAGAGATCCCATGGGCACAGCGCGTTGATTGCCAGATGGACGAGTGGGTGCGCCTTGATACTGATCGCGTGCAACGTGCGTGCGGCGCGTGCGAGCTGCAATGTGGGACTGGCGTCGCCGATCAGCGTGGCCCATGTTGAAGCGAGTGCCGTGTTTCGTTGTCTCGCGTACCGCTCAATATAACCAAGTAGCGTGGCTAGACGCTCAGTTTCGTGATGCAGGCCGACGGCGTGCTCCAGCAACTCTTCTCCTTGATCCGTCATGAAGTAGATCAGGACGTAGGCTGCGAACGAAAACATCCAATAGCCGGGGAGTAGGCCGAAGATCGTGGCGAGGGCCAGGCTGATGGTCGTCAGGGCGAGGAGGCTTTGGACCACAAGGATGGTATCGAGGTGCGGCAAGTTGATCGGATGCTCCGCGACGGCGGCCAACCGCGCGCCGTTGATTTCTTGGTCTCCTGTGAGTTTCGCATCGAGTGCAAGACGGTCACGAAATAAGGATCGGGGTGTCAGTTCTTTCACCAAAGATTGCCGTGCAAGCCAGTCTGCAGGGGGCGTTGGTTGCTCTAGGAGCCAGCTCTGTAACCGTGCTCGGCCATGGTCCGACACCGTGGTGTCGAGGAGATGGTGAGGGAATGCGCGCCGAAGAGATCCAAATCGGCGGCGAACGGATGAGCTTTCGGGGCCTCACCGGGCCGTGGTGGAATCGCAGACCAATCCAATACCATCCGAGCCAGATGCGTCAGCTTGATCTGTCTCCAATGGCGAAGTCGGTGAATCCCAGATTCTACCCTGTTATGATACGCCGCCACGGTGATGAAGAGAGCCAGGAACAGCCCGAGACTGAGATTTCCGCTCTGGTACCAGTCGAGCTTGTAGAGCGTGATCGTCACGACGAGGCTGATGAGGAAAATGGCCAGCCGCCACCGTGTAAAGGATGCGCTGATACCGGTGCCGCGTTCGATGAGCCGATCCGTCCGACGAATGATCGTGGTGAGTTGCGCGCTTCGTGAGGTGGTCATATATACGCGACATTACTGGGAACAGATTCGCACGTCAAATGACAATCTGAGTATCTGTCGATCTGTTGAATGCAGAAACTTCAAATGGCCCACCTCAACAGATCATCAGATCAACACATTCCGTGACGGAGTCACATGCCGGACCAGTGGATCGATGTCTGTATCCAGGAAAAGCTGGATGCAGGGGAGTTATTGAGTCGGTTGAATGATGCGGCAGTGCAAGGCGCATGGGAAGATCATGGCGTGATCCATCTGTATTGGCCGGAGGCTCAGTGGAGCGAGGCACGGCTTGTCTCATTGCGGCTGGCCCTCGCCGACCTGGCGCCGTCGCTTGGGGAGGTTCCTGTGTCGGTGAACCAGGTTCCCTCCCAGGATTGGAACGAAGTCTGGGCTCGTTCCGTGCAGCCCCTCTGGATCGGAAAACTGGTCGTTCGACCCAGTTGGGAGTGGGTCACGCTGGACGCGAACGACATCGAGATCGTGCTGGATCCGAAACAAGCCTTCGGCACCGGTCATCATGCGACGACGCGCATGGTGCTCATGTGGTTGCAGCAAGACATCCGCGGTGGAGAAAGGGTGCTGGATGTCGGTGCCGGTAGCGCCATCTTGGCCATGGCTGCGGTAAAGCTTGGTGCGGCGTCCGCTGTCGGTGTTGAGATTGATCCTGTCGCGGTCGATTGTGCGAGAGAGTATGTCGCCCAGAATGGATTGAACGATCAGATCGACATCCTGTGCGGGACGTTGGCTGATTTGCCACTGGAAAGGCAACCAGTCGCCGATCTCGTGTTGGCTAATCTCGATCGACAGACGGTCTTGAATCTTGCCGACGACTTGGCCGGGTTGGTGATGCAGGGGGCGAAACTCGTGGTCTCCGGCATTCTCGTTGAACAGCAGGTTGAAATCATCGATCACTTGTCCGGTCTTGGCCTGGTGTGCACGGAGCGGTGTGAGGAAGAGGGGTGGGTAGCCATGAAATTTTTGAAGCCAGACCCGTGTGACGGAGAGGGCTAACGATGCCGAGCAGGCCGCCCTATCCCCATGTGCATCAGATCAACGTATCCGACGGGGGAGTTCCGAAACTCCCCGTCTGGGAAGCCACGCTCAGTAAAGAGGGGCTGGCTGGCGATCGGCAGCGCAACCTCAAGTTCCACGGTGGATCGGATCGTGCCGTCTGTTTGTATTCGCTCGAGCTCATTGAACGACTTCAAGATGAAGGCCACTCGATCGAAGCCGGGTCATCCGGGGAGAATCTGACTTTGTCGGGATTGGAGTGGGATTTGGTGAAACCCGGCATTCGATTGACGGTTGGACCTGATGTCGAACTTGAGGTCACCAGCTATACGACTCCCTGCAGCCACAATGGCCGCTGGTTTCGTGATGAGGACTTCTCGCGCATTGCGCAGAAGCTCAATCCCGGCTGGAGTCGTGTCTATGCCAAGGTGCTGCACGGGGGTGTCGTAAGGCCGGGAGACGTGGTGGAGATAGAGAGCGAATAGCCGATGGCATATCGCGTATGGCAAGAAGCACAACCTTTCTCATGCCTCTTTACTTGTGACATCAGCTATTGGCCATAGGCTCTTGGAGTTAATCTGATGGAACGCAAACTTGAACCAGAACTCATGGACGATCCTAAGCAGGTTGAAGCCTATGGCAAAGCTGATTTCGAAGAAGAAAATCAGGGATTCGTTGAACGGTTTCGGGAATACTTCCCGGAGTTTGCACAGGGGATGGTTCTGGATCTTGGGTGTGGTCCGGGTGATATCCCCATCCGGTTCGCCAAGCTGTATCCCGATTGCCGAGTCATCGGGATCGACGCTTCTGCGCCGATGATTCAGCTCGGAGAACAGGCGGTGCAGCAGGCCGGTTTGACGGATCGCATTACGCTGCGCTGCGAACGGTTTGAAGAGATTGCCGGTGCCAGAATCGTCGATGCCGCGATCTCGAACAGCCTGCTTCATCATCTGCCGAATCCGTTGCAGCTCTGGCAGAAGCTTCGCCAGCTTGTGAAGCCCGGGGCACCGGTGTTGGTGATGGACCTGCTCCGGCCAGACTCGCCGGAAGCGGCACAGGCCATCGTCGATCAATATGCCTCCAATGAACCGGACATTCTGCGCCGGGATTTTTACAATTCCTTGCTCGCAGCTTTTACTGAAGATGAAATCGGTACGCAGCTAGCTCGCATGAATCTCACCAGGTTGTTGATCGACATCCCCGATGACCGGCATTGGGTGGTTGGGGGAATCATTTATTGAGGGGTATATGCGAGAAGATTCATGGATCATCTTGAGAGGACGATTGCGTGATTGCTGGACTTTGGTGGGTAGCTTTATCTTTATCGCAGTCATTTCTGCCGGGTGCGGTGAACGAGAAAACTTCCTAGAAATAGAGATGCCGACGGATCTTCGAAGTATTGAACCGGCATCATCTTCAACTGGGTCGACAAGTACTGGGGTTGAGCCAGGAAAGGTGATCGCGACTCTGAAAGCAGGCGAGACGGCCCATGTCGTCGCTGTCTACCACGGTGAGAATTTTGATGGCTTCAAAGTCAAGCTTGCCGACGGTACTGAGGGACTTATTCTTGCCGGGGACACCTTCAAGGTCGTAACTCGGTGAGTCCTGGCTAAAACAACTCCCAACCCTGCTTGTCACACACAGAAGCATCACGTGCCAACTTGCTGCCTGATAACGAAAGGTATACCGGGCATTGTGCTCAGTAGGTAGCTCTTATCCGGGTCAGGAAACATAGATGGTCAGACGCGAGATGAATGCAGACGGCGTTCCGATCGTCATCCAACAGGACCTCTCTCCCACCGTATATCTTGACCACTGGGCTTTGCGGAAGTTTTCACAAGACTCTGTGCTGGCAAAGCGGTTTACACGCACGTTGGAAGGACGCGGAGGTACGCTTGCGCTCTCTTGGCTGAACCTGGCTGAGTTCTCAAAGGTCACTGACCAAGACCAAGGAAAGATGGCGGAAGAATTTTGTGCAGCTAATTTCCCGAGAATCTTTTTTCTCGACTCGGACCCGTTCTCAGTAATCCAACGGGAGGATGAAATATTGTCTGGCCGTATTAGGGTGCCTGTCCCACCACACGCTGATGCTGGATTTCTTAGCGCGTTCGACCAACTGAATTCGGACACGCTTACTGATTTCACGATGCGCAAACTCTTCCGAAGAGTTCAGAGCAATCGTCTGCACTCTGATTTTGACAAACTAGCCGACACCGTGGCCCAGCGCATTGAGGCGCTAAGGAATAAGCATAATCAGAGACGAGAGCTGCGCTCTGCAGTAGCGCGGTTGCCAGCGGGCCTTAAGATTCAACGGGGGACTCGATACGTTCTCCGGGAGTTGGCGCGAACGCTTCTCCTTGATAAGGGCGTGAAGGTGTCGAGGAATCATGCGATTGACTTCATGCATGCTGTTGTCCCGCTTTCGTATTGTGAGTACGTGCTCTTAGACAAGCACTGGGAGACCCAGGTTGAAAAGGTTCGCTCACGCCTTAGCAAAATGGCTTTCAATGTGTCGCTCGCACGGGCCTATTCAGAGAAGCCTGAAAGAATCGAGAAATTCTTTTCTGATCTGGAGAGTAGGAGCTAAAACTGCAGTCGACATGATCAACGAAGATGAAGCTAGGAGTTCGTCTTGCTCCGTGCATACTCGCGTGCGGACATATCTGGCGTCACATTGTGTTCTGTACAAACACGATCTTAGGGATGGTGCCTGCACAGATCGCCGCGCGTCGACTTTCTAGGCGACCTAATCACGACCATTGCTCGTTGTTACTGCAGCGCATCCGGTGGAGCTTTGAGGAGCTTGGCGAAGCGGTTCTTATCGATAGACTTCTCGTACGCCTCTTCCGGTGAAATCCATTTCTTCGTGAGGAGATCCTGAATCGCGTCATCCAAGGTCTGCATGGCTGAGGCGATCGGAAGCGTTTTGGCGTTCCGGATAAGATTGCTGACGGCTGGGGTGCAGACCAAGATCTTTAGCTCTCTCACGGGCGTTTCATCATTCTATTCCCGTAT
Organism: Nitrospira sp.; assembly: GCA_016715825.1. Classification (NCBI taxonomy): domain Bacteria; kingdom Pseudomonadati; phylum Nitrospirota; class Nitrospiria; order Nitrospirales; family Nitrospiraceae; genus Nitrospira; species Nitrospira sp. The sequence goes on from JADJXO010000007.1 coordinate 51,511, forward strand.
TGCCTGATAATTGGCATTGCCGATGGTGTCTCGGTTATGTACACTGTACATATGCATGAGTTGCGCTTCGAATGGGATGAAGCAAAGAATCGCAGCAATATAAAAAAGCACGGCGTCTCATTCGAAGAAGCGCAGACGGTATTTCTCGATGATCATGCGATCAGATTCTACGATCCCGATCACTCCGGCGACGAAGATCGCTTTCTCATGCTGGGTATCAGCTTCAGAATGCGGGTACTGGTTGTCTGCCATTGCTACAGGGAAAGTGATCGAGTTATCCGGATCATCTCGGCACGGAAAGCCACCCGAAGTGAAACCAGAATCTATAAGAGGTGATAGATGAGAGAACAATATGACTTTTCGAAGATGAAGGGTGTTCGGAATCCCTACCGGAAATTGCTCAAGAAGCCCATCACGATTAGATTGGACGGCACAACAATATCTTATTTTAAAGGACTGGCCGATGAGCTTGGCATGCCGTATCAGCATCTTATCAATCTGTACCTGAGGGATTGTGCCCTCAACCAGAAAAAGCTGGAGCTCAAGTGGGCATCCTGATGTTTTTGCGAGGTCAGGCCATTGTTTCATTGTCTCTTGTGGCGCCCCATCAACCTCGAAAGGCAAAGAAGGTTTATCTCTTGTTCAGTTAGGCACTACGCTAACTGGGAGGCCATAAGGGACTAGTTGTAAGTGAATCGCGTATCGTTCTCTATGACGACGTGAATCGAAGCTACTGCAGCGCATCCGGTGGAGTTTTGAGGAGCTTAGCGAATCGGTTCTTGTCGATGGACTTCTCGTACGCTTCTTCCGGCGCAATCCATTTCTTCGTGAGGAGATCTTGAATTGCGTCATCCAAAGTCTGCCTGCCGACGTTCTTCTTAAGCCTATGGGGGTCGGTATCTTGAGCTTGTGATTTGATCTCCATACGGGTTTGCTGCCCGTTCAGATCGCCACGTGCCTCAAGGGCAAGTTACCGGTTGTTGGATAGTAGTCCAAGAACCATTGGTCTCCTGTCGCTGAAGCCTGCAAACAGGCGCTGGTGGTGGAGTAGTCGAAATCGTGCCAACCGCGATTCGGTCCCAATGGAAGCGGACGGTCTGGTCCCCTGGCAATGTGCCCGCCACGACTCCCGCAAAATATGTGTAGATGGGACGGTTTGTCAGGGCGCTTGGTAGAGCCGGGAGGCCGGTCTGTGCAAAGTAGCGATAGCCGTTCACATAGAGTTCGAGAGAGGTAGGCGTAAGCTCAAGCCGAAATCGATCACGGCAATTCACATCAGGGTCGGAACCATTACAGACGCGAAACTTCGTGGCCCCCTCTCCCCAGGGTCCTCCGCCCTCCGAAACCTGCCCGACTTTTTGGAAGAAGGACATCTCCCAAATTCGGCCTCCCTGATTAATTCCACGAGCACTATTGTCGAAAAGTGAACAGACGATAATCCGATCCGTCTGGAGCCGGCATCCGAGGGTATAGTGACCGGGGAAGTGATCATATGCGTATAGTGCATCGGCTCGTTCTCCCGTCGGATTCTGGGCCGTCGTAATGACGATCTCGCCCCAAATCCCGTTCCCGTAGCTCTGTACTCCGGCCGCAAAATCAGTTTCGATGATCAATTTGTCGTTATCGAACTGGAAGGCGCGTTCGGGCCGCAGCACGGTTCCCCCTTTTCGATCAGCCGCGACATCTTGCATCCAATGGTCGTTATGGCGGAAATGCGCAAAACGTGTGGTAGCGCCTAATTGGAATTCTCGGTAGCCATTTCCCATGGGTGCATTGGACAAACCATGTTGAAAATCATCCGTCCAGGCATTCCCTCCTTGATGAAAGGTAGCGGAACCGGTGGCACCCTCAGGCAGACACCAGATAGGGACAGCCGGAGGCAACGCGCCAATTGGTGTTCCACGCGAGGTGCACCGGGCGTCTTGTGCCCAGGAGGCCAGAGGTAGGCTTATCACCAAGCTGGCTGACACAACGATGAGGAACAACCGTGACACATGATGTCGGGACATGATGGAACTCCTTTCGATGCTGGATACCGTCGTGCGCAAAAGTATGAACTCGTGTATAAGGCGTGCTTGGTCAACTTGGACATATCGGTAGCCCCTAAGAGATGCATGTCCCATTCCACAGACGGACCGTAAAGGATTGTACAAACCTAAGGGAGTCAACCGGTTCTGTGGAGTGATTATGATGCGTGCGTGACCATTGTGTAATGGTTGTAGGGATAAGCCTTCATTTCACCGTCGGATGATACGTAACAGGCAGTGGCTAGGGTGAAACATTGGTCTGTGTACATGGCAAACTGCGAGGCTGACCTCATGCTTGTTGAGTGATGATGTTCTGGGAGGCAGAATTCTTGGGTGAGCAGGAGAGCGGCGTCGTTGTTGTGTACCGCGCTATGAATAAGAAGGCGTACACCAAAAGAGTGGTGCAGTCGAAAGTCTGGGCTTGATATGCAGTGGCCCATCCATGACTATTGCAGCGCATCCGGCGGGGTTTTGAGGAGCTTGGCGAAGCGGTTCTTGTCGATGGCCTTCTCGTAGGCCTCTTCCGGCGAGATCCATTTCTTGGTGAGCAGATCCTGAATTGCATCATCCAAGGTCTGCATGCCGACGTTCTTCCCGGTCTGCATGGCTGAGGCGATCTGAAACGTTTTGGCGTCCCGGATGAGATTACTGACGGCCGGGGTGCAGACCAAGATCTCCAGCGCTGCACACCGTCCCTTCTGATCAATTCGCTTAAAGAGGTTCTGCGCGACGATGACGCGCAGCGCCGTAGAGAGCGTGTTGCGAATCTGCGGTTGCTCCGAGGACGGGAAGACTTCGATGATGCGGTCGACCGTCTTCGCGGCATTTTCCGTGTGCAGCGTGCCGAACACCAAATGCCCGGTTGCCGCTGCTTCCACCGCCAGCGCAATGGTCTCGAGATCTCGCATCTCGCCGACGAGGATAATATCCGGATCTTCTCGGAGGGCGCCCCGCAGAGCTGAGCCGAAGGTGACGGTGTGGAGGCCGATTTCTCGGTGGTTGACGATGCAGCTCTTGCTTTGATGGACGAACTCGATCGGATCTTCGATGGTCAGAATATGATCTTTCCGATTGCGGTTGGCATAGTCGACCATCGCCGCCAAGGTGGTGGATTTACCGCTCCCGGTCGGCCCCGTCACGAGCACCAGCCCTTTCCGTAGCATGGCCGCGCGTGTCAGTACGGGGGGGAGGCCCAGCTCTTCGGCAGAGACGATGGTGGTGGGAATCTTCCGAAACACTGCGCCAATGCCGTGCTTGTGGTTGAAAAAGTTTGATCGGAACCGGGCAACGCCGGCAATTTCATAGCCAAAGTCCACGTCACCGGTCGCTTCAAAGACTTCCTTCTTGGAACTCGGCGCGATCTCGTAGAGCATCTCATGAAGGGCCTGGTTCTCGAGCATGACGGTTCCCGGCAGACGTTCCAATTCACCGTTGATCCGAAAGCCTGGAACTTGGCCGGCAATCAGATGAAGATCCGAAGCCTTGTGTTCAAGCATCATACGGAACAATTCATCGATTTTTGGCATGGGGCGTCAGTCTCCTTGTGAGTTGCACCTCCACTATACGGGTTTTTTGTATAGCGACAAGCAAAACTCGGTTCGCGCACGACTGATCATAAGCCCGCCCAGAAGGGCGGCCAGCCTCTTGTGCGAACCCAGCCGATTCGATTACTGTCACCCTCATGGAAGGCCAAACCAACGAACCGACAACCTCGGATGAGACGTCCGACAAGATCGTCATCTATTGGGAGCGGGAATACTCGACCGCCTTTCCGCCGGAGCGGCTGAAGCTGGACTTTCACCCCCATCGGCCGATGTTGAGCAACATGACGTTGGATGAGCAGCGGGCGCTTGCCGCCGGCGGCTACAAGGTGTTGCCGGATGACTGTGGGCCGGTGCGAACGGTGGGCAACTATGGCTGGCTCATCCGCTGTCCGGCGGACGTGAAATTGCGCCGCACCGCCGAGGGTGTTCGGTGGCAATCGCCTCAGATCCTGCCGGAAGAGCGACTCCTCGGGTACAAGACCTTTTCCGGCATGTATGTCGATGTGATTCTGAACAGCGGCTACCCAAAACTCTGTTGCGGAGTTCGTCTCTATTATCCGAAGCATGTCGGCTTGATGATGAAGGATATGCCCAATCACTTTTATCACTACCCGGAACGGACCTTCACCGTGTGGGAAGGGATCAAGACGCAGGAGTACAAGCGCACCCCGAATCAGTATGCGTGGTTGCCGGACTACGAAGCCTTCACCGCCAACTTTCTCCTGCAGCTTCACAAGCCCACCTCGATCAAGCGTGGTGATCCGATCGGGATCATCTTGCCCGTTCTCTTGCCAAGACAGTTTGTGCTGGAGGAAATTCAGCACCCGCCTGCTTCGGGATCTGAGTGAGTGTGTCGGGGGCAGTTAAGGTGTGATCGCGCAATGATGCGGATTCTACAAGTCCTCATCGTGTTGAGCGTCCTATGGGACCCTCTACTGGTTCCAGGCCAGTTAGAGCGCCTGAAGAAATTCAAGCATGTCGGCGCGGGTGTCACCGACACACCGATGATCGAGATCCCGGCCGGACAATTCCTCATGGGGCTTGATGGGGTTCAGGCGTTGGAGGATGAGCGACCGGCACATCGCGTCTGGCTCGATGCCTTTCAGATCGATCAATATGAGGTCACGACGGCTGAGTATGCAGAGTTCCTTCGTACAGGACAGCAACCACCTCCTTGGCAATGGGAGACCGTGGCACTTGCTCGTCATGGTGATCGACCGGTCATCGGCGTGAGCTGGCATGATGCGGAGGCCTATTGCCGGTGGAAGGACAAACGACTCCCGACCGAAGCCGAATGGGAAAAATCAGCGCGCGGCACCGATGGACGGTCCTATCCCTGGGGCAGTCAGACGCCGACGAACCAACGTGCCAACTTTGCGCTTGGCGCGCGGTTTAGTTATGACGGTGTGCTTTCGCCGGTGCAATCACATCCTCGTGGCAGAAGCCCGTTTGGTCTCCATCATATGGCGGGGAATGTGTATGAATGGGTTCAGGACTGGTATGCGATCGACTCTTACGACAGCTCACCGGATCCAAGCCCAACCGGGCCGGTACAGGGTCAATTCAAAGTAGTGCGCGGCGGTTCGTGGTCGGATCTGCCGAAGTATCTCCTCACCTATGGGCGATTCAAGCTCTCTCCAGATACCCGCAACAGCTATACGGGGTTTCGCTGTGCAAGATCCATCACTCAGTAGCTGCTGATCAGGGACATGACAGGGTATCAGGTGCCGGTGTCGTGGTGGCGACCTGAACTCAGGGCTTTGCCGAGGTTGAGGCATCGCCAAGTCGTGGGGCATTCGAAGGGAGTCTGTCATTGGGTTGGGGAGCCGTCAAGGGCGGCACCGTCGGCCTCTTCACCAACTTGTGACGGAATGAGGATGGTGGCGTCGAGGGTAAAACCAAGTTTGGATCCGGACGGGAGTGGCTGGTGGCTGAATCGAGTGTCGCGGCTGGTCTGGGCTGGAATGTAGGTCTATGAATCAAGCTGTGACGGCCACTCTTCACTGTTTCGGCACTCAGGATACTTGCACACAACACGAGCATGACCGTCGCCACCGAGCCGATGAAGATGTGCTTAGAATGAAGCATTGTGATCATGTCCTGTGGATCAGCGTACACGCGAGATCACGGTAGTACGCAACCGGTATGCCAAAGAGGAAGACGAGGCTTGGTAGGGGGACACCTTCTCATAAGGTCGCATTGCACCAGGTTTCTGTCGGATAGTGAACGTCTACTGGACGGTTAGGACGGGTAGGTTGTACCAAATGGCATTTCCAGACCGAACCACTTGGAACAGGCTGGAGCGAGGCCACTTCTTGTGGAGCCATGTCAGGTTGGTCCGGACTGGCTGGTTAGCGCTGTGTGGAGGTGAGGTGCCGGGTCAACCAGTCCGCAATGACCTGGGTCATGCGGATGAAATCCTGACCCTTGGTGAACTGATGATCGGCGCCGGGGACCAGCTCGAGGTGTTTCTTGACTCGTAACGCTTCGTACAGCTGTCGACTTTGATGAAGCGGGACATGTTCATCCTGGTCTCCTTGGACGATCACCGTGGGCACCGTGATGGATCGAGCGGGATCGTAGGCAATCTGTCGCAGGCAATCGTCATAAAAAGCATACTGTAGTTTCACTCGGTCAGGACCGCCCATGATATTGGGAATCGTGTCGGTTGCCTTCCACTGCGCCATGCCCTCCTCTCCAAACTCCAACCGTAGCTCTTCCGCGAAATCCACCACCGGGCATTTGAGCGCGAGGCACGTGAGGTCCGCACGTTGTGAAGCAGTGAGTATCGAAACCAGGCCGCCAAAACTCGATCCCATCAAACCGATATGCCGAAACCCTTTCTGCTGCATCAAATCGATCGCTGCGATGGCCTGTTCGACGGCCACGGTGACGGTGATCTGATCGAACGGCCCCTCGCTTTCCGCCTGCCCAAAGAAATCAAAGCGAAAGGTAGCGATGTTTTGCTCTATGAGCATTCGAGTCAGGGCGTTGTTCGTCGAGCTTGTTTTTGACGAAAGAAAACCGTGACACAGCACTGCGATCTTATCCGTTTCTCTGCTGGGTTTGGTCAAGATAGCGGCCACTCGATGGCTGTGGGAATCAAGAAATGAGAATCGTTCTTCCATGGTCGGATTGTAACAGAATCCGATGGCGTGGTCAGGTGGGAGACCAGGGGAGAGGCTCATTCATACTGTCAGCTTGGAGTTGCCGTCGGACTCGACTCATGGTGGGAGGCAAGGTGCTTAGGTTGTTTGGACACCATGGCGGTCAGCTTGACCGCGAAGAGAAGAAAGCTGGCCAATAACAGAACGACACATGTCCACATCGTTGTGTGGATATAGATCGAGCTCAGCGGGACATTCCAGGTGAGGGTCGCCAAGATACCGATCCCCATCGTTCCGAGAGAAAGCGTGGCAATCTGTATGGATCTCCAACGATTCATGATGGCGGCGAGTTGATCACAGTAGAGAGTACGTTTCTTGTGACCGGCGACGCGACGGGCGGCAAGGGCTATGGGAAGAAGATGAGAGCATGTACCCATGGTCGCGTTCATGATGAAGCCGACGAATGCCATATGGGTGTAGGCAACCAGGTGGAGTGTGCCGTATGGCAACACCGGGGGGCTGGACCAGTTGTTCGCTCCGATCAGGATACCAAGCAGGACGGTGAACAGGAGAAAGAAGCTCGAGACCAGGAGATGGTCCGATGCGGCGCTTCCGGTGTGGGCGGAGGAGAGCCACGTTCCGAACAGGTTGCCGATCAGGAGTCCAACGCTCACGAATAAAACGGCACCAGCCAGCATTTCAACCGGAACGGATGAATTCAAAAATCCACCGATCAGGGCGACCACTCCCATCGCCAGGAAGATGGTCGTGAACCGTACCAGCCTCGGGTGTGCGAGCGTCGTGCTCCAGACGGTCGGCAGGATCTGGTGCATCATGTGGATGAGGGCCAATGTCGCAAACCCGAGCACGACAAGATGGATGTGCGCAAGCCGTACATAACCGTGGTGTTCTGGGAAAACCCCGAACGCCATGAGCGCTCCGCAGATCGATCCGCCGACAAGGCCGAAGAACAGGAGCGCGATGTACCACGATGGGCCGAACGACCAGTTCCAGGTCGGCCTGGCACCCGTCCATATGCCGCGGATGAGAGCGAGAACCCCGGCAATCACGACGAGGCCGGCGATACCCACAACCAGATCGCGATGCAACCAAAAGCCGACGAGCATCACGATTACGCCGCCGTTTAATGCCCAGAATGTGAAGGGGCGAGCGTCTGATCCTAGGTTGGCTTTCGACTCAGGTGGAGCGACGAGCAAAAGAAGCCCGCCGAGAATAATCTGCGCCACTCCGCCGATCAGCGTTGCATGAACGTGGAGTGACCGTACCCATGACGGCAGTGGAGTACCACGGACCAACCCGATAAGGATCGCCAACCCAAGCATGGAGCCGAGGGTGAGCCAGGTAAAACCTGTCAGGCAGAATGTAAGAGGCGAAGAGTCCCGTGCGCGCATCCGGTTCGTCCCCTAGCGCTCCAAGAAATAAAAATGATCGGTGGGACCCTGTCCGTGGCCGATGGCGAGGCCATGTCGAATCGCTTCCGTGACATATGATTTTGCTGCCTGCGCGGAATCCAAGACGGAACGCCCGCGAGCCAGATGCGCCGCCAGGGCAGAGGCGAAGGTGCAACCGGTGCCGTGGGTGTGGCGTGTCTCAATGAACTCCCCCTTCAACACGTTGAAGAACCGTCCGTCGTACAGCAAGTCGGTCGCCCGTTCCTCGAGGAGATGACCACCTTTGATCAGGACGTGCGCACATCCGAATTGGTGAATCACCTTCGCTGCTCGTCGTGCATCGGCTAATGATCGTATCTCAATTCCTGACAGTTGCTGGGCCTCATGCACATTGGGCGTCACGATCAAGGCAAGTGGAAGCAGCTTCGTTTTGACGGCTTGGACAGCCTCCGGTTGCAACAGGGGATGGCCGCTCTTGGAGATCATGACCGGATCCACGACGAGGTTGGCGACTTTCTGAGGAGTCAGTATGCGTACGACGACCTCGACGATGGCGGAAGACGACAACATGCCGGTCTTGACGGCAGCCACGTCGAAATCGTCGAAGACGGCGTCGAGTTGCGACGCAATGATCGCAGCAGGCAGTTCGAACACATCTGTCACTTCCTCGGTATTTTGAGCCGTGACGGCTGTGATCACAGACATGGCAAAGACACCGTTCGCGGACATCGCCTTGAGATCGGCCTGAATTCCTGCGCCTCCGCCGGAGTCCGATCCGGCAACGGTGAGTACTTGCTTCAGCGTAGTCGGCATGACGGTCTTTCTAAGGCGACTTTTCCGAGGAACCCGATGTGGGGCCGAGCGTCAATCCATCAATCGTGAAGGACGCATGTCGCCTTGGTAACTTTTCGTAAAAGTGAAAGGTGAACTGTGTGCTCGGCTCACCCGCTGATGCGGTGAAGATGAGGACGGCCCGTCGTTTCCGGTTAGGTGATAATTCGAGGCCACGCGTACAGAGACCTTCTCGATTGTCTTCGACTGCCTGGCGCCAGATCGTGCCATGTTCATCTTTCAGAACCGTCTCGTGCAACTGACACAGAAGCTTCAGGTCGCGCGGCGAATGGTTTTCAATCGTGGCATCCAACGTCACTCGACCCTGTCGCTTGTCGATCGTCGTCACGACAAACTCGTAGGACTCGTTCCGATGAGTCCCCAAGCCGATCGGAGGCGGAAGCTCACGAAGGTTTTCTGCGACGACTTCCGGCTGCGACGACGCCTCTTTTTTAGAGAACGAATTCAAGAGGCCTGTTTTCGGTAACGTCGCTCGCGCGGCGCCGATGGGCTGGCCGTTCGAAGGATTGATCAGCTTAGCGGTGACCTGCAGGCCGTCAGGAGTCTCGATCGAGACTCCGCTGACGAAGGCGTCGGCGCGGATTGCTTTTGCCACACGCTGGGCCGCCTTCGTATGGTCGGAGTCGATCTGATCGACGTGGAGTTGCTTCAGCGTGGAGTTGATCAGTGTTCGATCGACGATCGTCAATTCTCCTGCCAGCATGAGCTGAGTCCCGAGCTCCTCGGCAAGGAACGGTCCGACTTTTGTGGGTTGCCCTTCGGCGTCTGTGAAATCGAGAATAGCCAGACGTTGCTTCTTGGCCTTTGTCGCGGCTTCGGTGATGGCGTCGGCTAATTGTTTGAGGGTGTCTTCATAACTAGCGCCGGCCCATGACGCGGTCGGATGAGGAAGTGTCGACAAGAGGGAGACGAGCAGTATGAGAGGGCGGATCATAGCCATTGAGATGATGCCATTATACTCAGGGCCGAGCGAGAGTCTAGTAGCGTCAGAAAACAGCGACGCTCTGGCATCGTTTCGACGTGCACGAGTATTCCTAGATGATTTCCAAGACATAAACCGGTATCTTCATCCCTCGACCTACGTAATGCGGAACATCGAGGTAAGGAGGTTCCTTCATGGCGAAGAGTAAAAAGTATCGGGGCGAGGTGCCTTTGCATGATCGATACGGGCCGGAGGCGAAATACGCGGTCGAAGCCGAGGCGCTGCTCCCGGCGCCATCCAACAAGACGAAAGGACTTCCTCCTATGATGATGTCTCATGGCTGAACCAACGATCATCTGCCCCAGTTGTAAGACTGAAATCAAACTCACGGAATCCCTTGCGGCACCGCTCATTGAATCGACACGTCATGAGTATGAAACGCGGTTGGCCCAGAAAGATGCCGATGTGGCCAAGCGCGATACGGCTTTGCGGGAGCGGGAAGAAGCCCTCTCCAAGGCGCAGCACACGCTCGATGCCCAGGTCGAAGCAAAACTTCATGTCGAGCGCGCCAAGATTACGGCCGAGGAAGCCAAAAAAGCCAAGCTCGCCTTACAGAATGATCTCGATCAAAAAGCACAAGAAGTCATGGATCTTCAGGAAGTCATTAAGCAGCGGGAAGCTAAATTGGCCGACGCGCAGAAAGCACAAGCGGATCTCTTGCGTAAGCAGCGCGAGTTGGACGATGCCAAGCGTGAACTCGAATTGACCGTTGAAAAACGGGTGCAAGAGGGATTGGCGGCGACCAGGGAACAAGCCAAGAAAGAAGCGGAAGACGGGCTCAAGCTCAAAGTCCTTGAGAAAGAGCAAACCATCACCTCGATGCAGAGGCAGATCGAAGAGTTGAAGCGAAAGGCCGAACAAGGGTCACAGCAGCTTCAGGGGGAAGTCCAGGAATTGGAATTAGAGGCATTGTTACGGGAGAAGTTTCCGTGGGACACGATTGATCCCGTTCCCAAAGGCGAACACGGCGGGGATGCGCTGCAGCGTGTTGTGGGCTCTCATGGGCAGCCCTGCGGGACAATCATTTGGGAGTCGAAGCGGACCAAGAACTGGAGCGACGGATGGCTGGTCAAGCTCCGTGAAGATCAGCGGACTGCCAAGGCTGAGATGGCGGTCATCGTGAGTCAGTCGCTTCCTAAAGACGTTGAGACATTCGGTCTGGTCGATCACGTGTGGGTGACTCACACGAAGACCGTGTTCCCATTGGCACTCGCACTCCGCCAGACCCTTATCGAAGTCGCCTCATCACGACAAGCGTCCGAGGGCCAACAAACCAAAACAGAAATGATCTACCAATATTTGACCGGGCCCCGCTTTCGGCATCGAGTCGAAGCCATCGTCGAAGCGTTCTCGACGATGAAGGAAGACCTTGATAAAGAGAAGAAGGCGATCACCAAACAATGGGCCAAGCGGGAGGAACAGATCGACCGGGTGATGCAGGCGACGGCGGGGATGTATGGAGACCTTCAGGGAATCGCCGGAAAAACCATTCAAGAGATCGAGGGACTGGAGCTTCCCGCACTCGGTCCTCCCACCTCCTAATCCACAGGATAGAGATAGAGTGCGAGAATAGAAACCGGCATTTCTTACGGTTTAGCGCCTATTTAGCCGGACTTTCTCCGACTCCCAACGCCAGGAAGCTTGCGAGCCCTGCTCGTATCCTCCAGACGGAGTTTGACAAGAGCGCTGAGGAGTGGGGTACACTGCGCCCCCAGAGTCTCCCTACATACTCCCACTGCCCAAGGAGGCATCCATGCGGAACAGCTTCTGGTTGAAGGTGCTCAGCGCAGCAAGTCTCTGTCTTCTGTGTGTCACAAGTTGGGCCGGTGCCGAAGAACCGGCGGGTGCCGTGAATGAAGCGCGCCTGGTTGCGCAATACAACTACTCGATTCACATCCTGGCCATGTTGGTGGTGGGGTTCGGATTTCTCATGGTGTTCGTCAGGCGGTACGGCTTCGGCGCGACGACCGGCACCTATCTCGTGGTCGCAACCGGATTACCGCTGTATATGGTGCTCCGCGCGAACGGAGTGGTGGGACATGAGATCAAGGCCCATTCGGTTGAAACACTGATGTTGGCTGAATTCTCCGTCGCGACGGCGTTGATTGCGATGGGAGCGGTGCTCGGCCGTTTACGCGTGTTTCAATACGCCTTACTCACCCTGTTGCTCGTGCCGCTCTACGCACTCAATGAATATGTCGTGCTGGACAACGGCTTGGGGCTCACGAAAGGGTTTCAAGATTCAGCCGGCTCGATCGTGATTCACGCCTTCGGTGCGTATTTTGGCTTGGCCGCGTCTCTGGTCCTGACGACCGCGCAGCAACGTAGTCAGCCGATCGAATCCGATCCGACCTCCGATCGATTCGCCATGCTCGGATCGATGGTGCTCTGGTTGTTCTGGCCAAGCTTCGCGACGGCGATCGTGCCGTTTGAGGAAATGCCGCAGACGATCGTGAACACTATTCTGGCCTTGAGCGGGGCGACGCTCGCCACCTACTTCCTCAGCACGTATTTTCATCATGGCAAGACGTCGATGGTGGATATGGCGAACGCTGCATTGGCCGGCGGGGTCTCGATCGGCTCGACCTGTAACCTGGTGAGTCCGGTCGGGGCTTTCTCGATCGGGTTGCTCGCCGGTGCCTTGTCCGTCATCGGGTTTGTGTTTATCCTTCCCGTGCTTGAATCCAAGATCAAGCTGATCGATACCTGTGGCGTCCACAACCTGCATGGAATGCCGGGCTTGCTCGGGGGACTCTGTGCCATCGTTGTCGTACCCGGCATTGCCGGCGTGCAGCTGACCGGTATTGCCTTGACGCTCGTCATTGCGGTGGTCGGTGGAGTGATCGCTGGTGCGGTGATCAGGGCGACCGGTACGACCGAACAGGCCTATGAAGACTGCCATGAGTTTTCCCACGTGCCGGGTCCGGAGAGTGAACGGAGGGTTGAAGAGATGGCGTTGGGCGCCAAAGCCGATATCGAAGTGTTACAGAAAGAACTGCTGGCTCGGGCTGCGTCAAAAATGCGATCGGGGAAGGAAGAGGCAAGCCCGACTGCGTAATCTACAAGCTGGAGATTTCGAGGGGGGACGACCTGTACATCTGTCACGCATCGGTCGAGTGCCACTGCGTTGTAGACTGCCAGGGTCGTCCGTTTCCCTTCGGCACATGAGGCGGGTAGCCGTTTCTTTAGCCGGATGACATCTGCCGCACGTTGAGTGTTCCGCTCTTGATGTGGAGATCCCGCTGCGGAAAGGGGATCTCGATGCCCTGCTCTTTGAATGCCCGGCTGATCGCGAAATACAATTCACTCCGCAACACGCCGGGCACCGTCGAAAAGTCCCTCGTCCATACGCGAAGCACGAAGTTCAACGCACTGTCGCCGAATGAGTCGAAGAGCACGGAAGGTCCCGGTTCTTTCAGGACTCCAGGGTGAGCCCTCGCCACCTCGAGCAGTACGCTGCGGACTTGCTCGGGATCTGAGCCATACGATACCCCGACCGGAAAGTTAAACCGCACATTCCGGTTCGTATAGCTCCAGTTGACGACCTTCGAGGAGATGAAATCGGCGTTCGGGACAATGATTGCGATGTTGTCGTTCGTCACGATCGTGGTCGCGCGCGGCGAGATATTGATGACATCGCCGTTGACGTTGCCCACTTCGATGCGGTCTCCGACCTTGATCGGTCGTTCCAGCAAGAGAATGATCCCACTCACGAAGTTGTTCGTCACACCCTGGAGGCCGAATCCGACGCCGATGCCTAATGCGCCGAAGAGAACAGTCAAGGAGCTCAGGTTGATACCGGCTGTTTGGAGAATGATGATCAGACCTAAGGCCAGGAAGACCATGCGCACGATGTTGCCGACCGCGTGCCTGACACCCAGGTCGACCTGGCTGCGCACGAGCAGTCCTTCGACGATCCAGGTTTTCAGTTTACCGGTGATATAGAAGAGCGAGACGACCAATACCGTCAGATACAGCATCGTGCCCAGCGTGATCGTCGTGTCTCCGATCGAATACAGAGGAATTTTCGTGAACGTCCCGAACGGTTCTAAGAGGTCAAAGATCCGATCCATGGCTACTCCGTTCTAACTGGCTGAATGGTCGAAAAACCAGATCAACGAAAAGAACACGAGATGTTGTCCCGGAGTCACTCCGATCCTCCCGGGACCGATGAAGTCTCCTGTGAAGAAGCCGCCCTCTGCACCGCGCGAGTCGTCGTAACGATGCTCAAGTCTACTAAGGAAGGTATGAAGACCCATACGCCACCTGTATTCACCCGTCGACGTGATGGCCGTGATGAATTGTTCGGCGCCGGTGATTCTCGCGTTACGATCCCAATAGAACTCAGGACGGAACGCGACGCTCCAGGGACCGCTGATATTCCAGCCGGCGAAGAGGGCAGCTGCCGTCCAAACGGTGGGAGGATGGCCTGGAAGCTCGGCCGCGTTTTCGGTACCGATGTCGTAGGCTGCAGCAACAATGACCGGTCCGTCATTCCACTCCACGATGCTGTTTGAGAAAAAGCGCCAGAATTCGACAGCCGTGTTCGACTGATCAGGGCCATAATACAGATTTTCGGTCAATGTCAGCCGACTAGTGAGCTTCCAGACGACTTGCGTGCCATAGCTGGGTTGATTGTTAATGTGGGAGAGATAGTTGTATCCGTTGATGACATAGAATCCGAGCTGCACGTCCGCATTAACCGGATAGGTCGCCCCGAGCCCAAAAATGAAATAGGGCGAATTATCAGCCATGTAGGTTCGAGTGTAGTTTAAATTGTACCGTGAATAGATCGATTGATAGCCGATGTAGCTGTTAAAGAGACCGGCCGTGACCTTCAATCCGTTGCGGATCGGCACAAGAAACGAGATATTGGCACGAGAGAAGTGCTGGAGCTGATTCGCATGGTCGATCGGTCTATCCCGGCCTGGGATTGCGGGAGGAGCGAGGCCGTCTGTGTCGTTCCCTTCTTGTAGACCGAACTCCAGTCCCCAGCGCGACCGTTCGGTCGCATCCTTTCTGATGTACCCGACCACCATGTTGAGCGCCGGTTCATTGACGTTGGGCGTTGTGGTTTTGGAGCGCCACAGGTGATTCTCCGGAAAGTTGGAGTCGATCACATAGCTCAGGTCGATAGATCCTCCATAATGCCAGTCATTGATACCTGAGTCAGTCTCGGCTGCGAAGCCTGATAGGGGCAGAGTCCAGATCGCGAACGCCAGGGCTATGAGCTGGAAAGTCTCAGTTCTCCTCATTATAGGGCCACCCCGCCTCTTGTCGGTGTCTTTCCTGGTATCACATTGCGTTACTGTTGAGTCGATTCTGTGGTCTTTGTTCATGTGGGCTGGAACGGCCAGAAGATGGGAATGAAGATAGTGGCTAGAATCCAGAACAGGAGATTCAGAGGAGCGCCGACACGGAGAAAATCAGTAAACGTGTATTGGCCTGGTCCATAGATCAACGTGTTTGTTTGGTAGCCTACGGGAGTCATGAAACTGGCCGAGGCGGCGAACGTGATAGCCATGAGAAACGGTCGGGGATCCACCTCGAGTGACTGAGCGGCGGCGATGGCGATGGGTGTGAGGAGCGCGGCGGTGGCGTTGTTCGACATGGCCTCCGTAAGCAGCGAGGTGATGAGATAGAAGGCCGATACAAGCGCGATGGGACCCCAGAGCCCGACCGTCGCAAGCAGCCAGTTCGATAACAACAGGGCTGTTCCGGTCTTTTCAAGTGCGACCCCCAACGTCAGCACTCCGGCGAGCAGAAAAATGATTTTCCATTCGACCGCCTGATACGCTTCTTCCATGGTCAGACAGCCTGTCAGGATGAGCAGTGCACAGCCGCTGATGGCACTGATGACGATGGGAACGACATTGAGTGCCGCTGCACCTACCACGGCGGCGATAATGGCCAGGGCGGTCAGGAGTTTTTGGGTTCGAAACGTTGAAAGGCCGACATCCGACAGCATGACGAAAGCAGGACTGTCTCTCAGCCGCTTGAACGAATCGGTTCGCACTTTGAGCAAGAGCATGTCGCCGCCTCGCAGGATGCGCGTATTGAGATTCTCGTGCACGAGTTCGCCGTGATGACGGATGGCTAGAACGGTGGCACCGAAATTGTCCTTAAATCGGATGCCGCTGACGGATCGGCCGTCCAACACTGAATAGGGTGCTACAACAGCTTCCATCAGCCGGGTCTCGTCGGATTCCAAATCCTTATCGCGCCACTGCATCTCGGATTTCAGCGTGATCCCCTCCCGCTCCTGAAGGCGCGTGATTTGTGCGGCGTTACACCGGACAAGCAGAATGTCGTCGGCTTGCAACATCGTGTGGGGGCCGGGAAATTGCAATCGACCCGCGTGGCGCCGGACCTCTAGAATTTCGAGGTCGATATCCTTCCCGAGCGGAGCATCGGCGATCGTTGTGCCGACGGATTGGGCCTCAGGAAGCAGCACGATTTCCGTCAGATACTCACCCATGGCGAACCGTTGCGTCAGGTCGTCTTCCATTCGGCGGTCCGGGATCATTCGCGAGCCGACGACGAGCATGTACACCGTCCCTCCGAAGAAGAAGACCAGCCCGAGTTGCGTCATTTCAAACATGCCAAGTCCGGGCTGCCCATACCGTTCGGCGATGGAGCTGACCAGGATATTGGTCGAGCTCCCGATCAGTGTACAGACGCCTCCGAACATGGATGCGAATGACAGGGGCATGAGGAGTTTGGAAGGGGCCATGCGCATGTTCCGCGCCGTTTCCATGACGACCGGCAGGAGCATGGCGACGGCAGCGGTATTGTTGATGAAAGCAGAGATGGCGCCGATACCCGTCATCATCGCGAGCGTCATGATCCTCGAACCATACCGGCTGAGTTTGTGTAAGCCCGCCCCGAGCATATTCACGGCGCCGCTCTTAAACAGTCCGGCGCTCAACACCAGCATCGCACCGACGGTGACGGTCGCGGGATTACTGAATCCCGAAAGGCCTTCCTCCGGTGTGATGATTCGGCTCATCATCAGTGTGGCGATGATGGTCAGCGCCACCAGATCCAGCGGGACCTTCTCGGTGATGAATAAGATCACCGCAGACAGCATGACGATGAGCACGAGGGCCATCTCAACGGTCATAGGCACGCTCCATACGGAGGGCGACCGTCACTGCGGCTTGCGCACGGAGGGTGATGATCACCTGATGCTTCCTTCGGATGGTGGAGACTCCTGACGTAGCTGCGGCGAACCCAACGGCCAAATCCTGAGGCCCGTCGGCTGGTAGCTCTTCGGCAGATACTGATCGGGAATCGTCGTCCGGTTGCCGTCACGAATTTGGGTGTAATGGGGGGACATGATCTCCAGGCCCGCTTCGTTGAACTGGTCCTGGATATGCTGGTGGAGTTCCGAGTAGATGGCGGCCATCTTATTCGGAGCGCCGGTATAGGCATTGATTTCGTAGGTCACGTAGAAATCATTCAAGCTGGTTTGCAAGACGAAGGGCTCCGGTGTCTCCAGAATATGCGTGGTCTGTTGAGCAGCGGTAATGAGCAGCTCATGGACCTTCTGCCACGGGGCGGCGTAGCCGATGGTCACGCTCGTATGGAGAACGAGCGGTGGAGGTTGCATCGATGATGAACTGAAGTTGATGATGTGCGAGCCAAGGACCAAGGCGTTGGGAATCGTGACGTCGACGTTCTTAATGGTTCGGACCCTCGTGACAAGCAGGGTGTTTTCCGTAACGTCTCCGACGGTGTCGGCGATCTTGACTCGGTCACCGATGCTGAACGGTCGCATGTAGGTCAAGACCACACCGGCAACGATGTTGCTGAACGATCCGGCGGCACCCAGCGAGACGAGGACTCCAAGAAACACCGAGATGCCTCTGAACGCTTCGGAATGTGATCCTGGAATGTAGGGAAAAATCGCGACCGCGGCGAAGACCAGGACGAAAAAGCGGACGATTTTATAGGTCGGGGTCGCCCATTCACGATGAAAGCCTTGAAAGGTGATCGCCCCGCGCTCCATCCCATTGAAGAACAAGTGGATGAGCTTGATGACGTAATTGGTGACGACGATGATCATCACGATGGCGATGAGGTCCGGTACTGAGGCGATAAACTCGTGACCGATCATCCTGACCGGTTCGATCATATAGTTCAGCAGTTCGACCGACAGTTTGCGGGTGGCTTGGAAAAATCCCAGAACCGATGTGATGTAGAGGTAGGTGAGCGTGACGTACGCTGCCAATCGAATGATCCGCAACAACCCCAGTAGGCCGTCCGAGATTTGCGCGCCGGTCAGCAGTTCCACGCGCTGAACCTTGAGCGAGTAGGTTGTCGTGAAACCCCAGGCGGACACCTTGTCCAACATGCGTGGGAACAGCTGCTGGAAGGCTTTTAGAAATCCCCAGAACAGCCCTGTGGCGACCAGTGCTAACAGAAGGCCGATGACCAGCCCTCCTCCGTTGGCGAATAGGGTCTGAATCTGTTCAAAGGGTACCGCCAGCGACTCCAGAAACCTCTGCTCGAATGCCCGCGTTTGAGAGAAGAGGTTCAAGACGAAGTGAAAGTACCAATAGAGGGCGAGACCGGAGAGGACACCTCGAAGGACTCTGCTGCAGAACACAAGGACGTTGCTGAGGTGGTCCGCTGCGATCAGTTCTAAGCCGAGAAGTGAAACGGCGCGCAGTCGTGTCTCGCTCCACACGTCAAGGGCTTCGTAGAGCTGAGGGAAGAAGACATAAGAGGCCACGGCAAAGAAGATCAACAACGCCGTCGCGACGCCGGCCCATAGCAGATTCCGCACGTTCAGTTCCGGCCCTGATTCGCGTGTTGGTTGGGTTGGCGGAGAACCTGCGAGGGCTTCTCGGATCTTTTCCGTCTGCTCCTCGGCCAATAGGCGTCGTGGTTTTCCCGCCGCCTTGGCCTCATTGTCGGTCACGACGAAGAGGACTTCCTCCGACGTCAACACATAAGCGGTCTGTTCATGGTCCTCGACCCTGAGGCTCTCGATGACAGAAGGTGTCGCCCGAGTCAGGCGATCGAGGCGTGTTTCGATCGCAGCCGCTCGGGAAGCGGCATCGACGTTGGCCAGTCCGGTCCGAAGCGTGAACAAGGTCTCGCCGTGGAGGCGAACCGGAACGCCCGAACCGGCCCCTGACGATTCGGCAAAG
Organism: Nitrospira sp.; assembly: GCA_016715825.1. Taxonomy (NCBI): domain Bacteria; kingdom Pseudomonadati; phylum Nitrospirota; class Nitrospiria; order Nitrospirales; family Nitrospiraceae; genus Nitrospira; species Nitrospira sp. The sequence goes on from JADJXO010000007.1 coordinate 70,593, forward strand.
GCGGGAACAGTAATCAGACAGGCCAGCAGGAAGACGCCGATTGCGAAGGGCATCCGAATGTCTGTCGCGAAGGGGGAGTTCCGGCTACTCAATTGATCGAGGCCCCTTTCCAAGGTGGAATTCTGATTTCAGGAAAAATACGCAGTTATTGTGCCACGGCATCTATCTTTCCGCTAGGGACAAACGGGTATTTGGCATCTTTTCTCTCAGCCGTGATGAGTTGCCTAGAGGAAATGAGCAATGCATAATGCGGTTGCGAATGGGGTCGAAGTCGTGTGGAAGAGCATGGATCGATGGATTCTCTAAGCGTTGAACTCGTACTGGGCTTGACCGGATTGGTCATCCTGGTCGGCTTGGGGGGAGAGCTGGCGTTCAAACGGACCGGCATTCCCAGCGTGCTGTTCCTGATGGGATTTGGAATCTTGTTAGGACCGGTTTTTCATGTGGCTGAACCGACCGCCGTCATGAAATTGGCTCCGTACTTCGGAACCTTGGCACTGCTGATCATCCTCTTCGACGGCGGCATCAACCTCCATATCATGAAAGTCGTCAGCGAGACGCCGTTGGCGCTGCTTTATTCCGTGCTGGTCTTCGGTCTGACGATTCTCACGATCATGGGCTTTTATGTGTGGATCACCCATGCGTCATGGTTGCACGGATTGCTTCTTGGCACCATCCTGGGAGGAACCGCGGCCGCCATCATCATTCCGGTGACGTCGCATATGTCCTCTCTCCGTGATTCGACGAAGGTGTTGTTGAGCCTCGATTCGGCCATCTCCGAAGTCTTTGTCGTGGTGCTGGCGTTGGCCTTGATGGGGACGATGAGGGAGACCGCCGGTGGGGGGCATTTTATTCGCGAGGTGTTTCATGCCTTTTGGGATGCGATCATGCTCGCGCTCCTGGCCGGCGCACTGTGGGCACGACTATTGGCCTGGCTCGAGGGGCAAGCGCTGTCCTACATGCTCACGATGGCCGCAATTTTGGTGCTGTACTATGTGGCGGAATTGATCGGCGCCAATGGAGCCATCACGATTCTTTTATTCGGCCTCGTGCTGAGTAACATGGAGTTTCTTGTGGGGCACATGGTCAGACCGATCCGCATGTTGATCGGGTACGAGTTGGACCAGGCACAATTCGTGTTGAGCGAGTTCATGAAACGAATGAACGAAGAACTCTCATTTCTCGTGCGGACCTTCTTTTATGTATTGCTGGGGTTGATACTTGACGTTTCCGCATTGACCGTCGAGATTGCGTTGATGAGCTTGAGTTTGTTCTGTATCGTCGTGCTCGTTCGGGGTGCGGTTACGGAAGGGCTGGCTCGCGTCAGCAACTCATGGACATCGAGTGAGCGTCTGGTGATTGCTGCGATGTTCCCCCGAGGTGTGGCGACTGCAGTCATGGCCTTTCTTCCGACGTCCACGGGAATCCGTGGCACGGAACTGTTCCCGATCTATGCACTGACCGTGATCGTCCTGTGTGTGCTCGGCATGACGCTGGTCTTGACACTGTACCAACGACGGCATCCTTCGAGTACTGATCAATCAGTTCCGGAGCCATCGGTTTCGTGAAGACATTTCGAGTAACTGCCTTCCGATTTGACGCTTCTGTCTATGTCGCTGATTGAAACCATCACCATTCTCGTGTGCCTCTCCGCCGTGTTCAGCTACGTGAATCATCGGTACATCAAGTTGCCGGTGACGATCGGCCTGATGGCCATCGCCCTGGTGATGTCGCTTGCACTCCTGCTGCTCGGGAAGCTCGGGTATGGGATCCAGGCGGAAGCCGAAAGCTTTATCCGCAGTATCGATTTCGATGAGACGCTCTTGCACGGCATGCTCAGCTTTCTGCTCTTTGCCGGTGCGCTGCATATCAATCTGGACGATCTGCTGGAGCAGAAATGGTTCATCGGGACGTTGGCCTGTCTGGGGGTCATGGTGTCGGCCAGCATCGTCGGTGCATTGACGTATCTCTTGCTTGGTTGGATCGGACTGCCGATTCCGTTCATCGGGTGCCTGCTGTTCGGTGCGTTGATCTCTCCCACCGATCCTATCGCAGTCCTGGGGATTTTGAAAAATGCCAAGGCTCCGAAACAGCTTGAAATCAAGATCACCGGGGAGTCGCTGTTTAACGATGGAGTCGGCGTCGCAGTGTTCCTCGTGCTTCTTGCCGTGGTAGAGACCGGGACCATCACGCCTGGTTCCATCGTCCTCCTATTCGTACAAGAAGCGCTGGGCGGGGCGGCCATCGGGCTCGCCTTGGGGTATCTGACCTATCTGATGCTGAAGTCGATCAATCAGCATCATGTCGAGATCTTATTGACGCTGGCGCTGGTGATGGGGGGATATGCGCTGGCTGATGCACTCCACGCGTCCGGTCCGATCGCCGTCGTGGTGTCCGGTCTGTTGATCGGCAACCAGGGCCGTCACCTGGCGATGTCCGAGACGACGCGGGAGTATTTGGATACGTTTTGGGAACTCATCGATGAATTGCTCAACGCCGTGCTCTTCGTCTTGATCGGTCTCGAGGTCTTGGCCCTGACCTTCAAGCCTGCGTATCTAGAGGCAGGCCTGATCGCGATTCCGCTGGTGCTCTTTGCTCGGTTCGTCAGTGTCAGTCTCCCGGTCCAAGCGTTCCGATTATTTCAAGAGTTTACCGACCGGGCCACGTTGATTCTGACCTGGGGCGGGCTGCGCGGTGGAATCTCAGTCGCGATGGCGCTTTCGCTCCCGCCCTCTTCCTATCGGGATGTGCTGATCACGATGACCTACATCGTGGTGGTCTTTTCAATCCTCGTTCAGGGCCTCACCATCGAACGTCTGGTGCGAGCTTCGTCGCGGGCATAAGCGACGAAACGCCGCCGGAGAATCGCACCGTTAGGTCGCGGATACATGAATGGTTATTCCGTGTTGGTCGGCGAACTCGTGAAGAGTACCATGATGTCCCCGTCCTGAAGGGGACCTGCCTGATCCAGATTCAAATAGGGATACATGGTTTTCTTGCGATAGAGACGGAGCAAAAGATCAGGGTGTAGGTCGGCAGGGGATTTCCCGATTTCATCAGGCGTGACCGTTCGTTCCACCAAGGCAACGTTACCCCGCGTGGTCAGCAGATCGTCGAGGTACTGCACCATGTGCCCTTGATCCACGGCCGCCGCCAGAATGTAGCCGCCGAAGGTTGCGGGAGAAAGAATGGCGTCCGCTCCTCCCTGTTTGAAGAGTTTGACGTTCTCTTCTTGTTTGGCGCTGACGATGATGCGGACCTTTGGATTGAGGTGTCTGGCCGTGAGCAGGATGAGCGCATTGGCGTCGTCGATACCCGCGGCAACGATCACGGCTTTGGCCTTATCGATGACGGCGTCGCGCAAGACGGATTCTTGCGTGGTATCGGCCTGCAAGGCGGCAATTCCCAGGGTACCGGCCAGGCGCACGCGCTCTTCCGACCTGTCGATCACCAGGATGTGCTCGGCTTTTGTGCCGCGTGCCAGGAGCTCTTTCGTTGCCGACATCCCGGTATGGCCGAAGCCACAGACGATGATATGCCTGTCGAGATTCGCCTGGAGTTTCGCCATGCGGTATTCCTCCATGTATTGCCGGATGATCAACTGATAGGCTGTCCCCAGAAACAAGAACCAGATGCCGAAACGAACCGGCGTGACGACCAGCCCATCCAACAGTCGCGCACGGGTGGACACGGGAACGATGTCCCCGTAGCCGACCGTCGTCACGGTGATCATGGTGAAATACACCACGTCCGAGAAGGACAGCTCGCCGTCGGCATGATCGCGCAACCCATCACGATCCACCCAGAGTAGGGTGAATACAAAACAGAACAGAAGAAACACAAGCAGCAGTCGCGTGCCGAGAATTCTGGCCGGAGACCAACCGTTCGGTGTAACCAGGAGGCGGGGACCGACCGTGTCAGTGCGGCCTCCCCATGCGGAATGATATTTCTCCATTCGATCAACTACGGTGTGTTCGGGCGTGATTCGGAGTCCTGATCCGCCGTAGAAGCCTCAACTCGTTCGAGTACCGGATTTTCTACGAATGGGGAGTAGGTTCTCAGCCGGATCGTCGTGGTGTATCCTTCTGCAACGAGGAGGTCGATCTCCTCGATCTTTTGGGTAAAGGTCGCCAAGAGCACCCCTTTGGGTGTGGACAAGGTCATCAGTAAGCGATTCGACTCGCGTTCCTTCTTCACGACCCTCCCACTCACAGACTCGATCTGGTTCGCCGGGATAAACTGTCTGGTATAGGGCTCCAGCAATTCAGGAGCGACGAGATCCACGACGACCGAGGAGAGGAAGCCCAGTATAAATCCGCCAAGCAGGCCCGCCCATGTTTTCATTTGTCTGATCCAGTGTCTTGTGGTGGAGGAACGTTCTTATCTTTTTCCTGAGTCTCCGAGCCCCGTACCAAATGCTCAAGGCGATGTAAAATGTCGGCAGTCGTTTCTCTGGCCCCTTTTGCCACATCCTCGGTCTTGTTGGTGAGATGGTCCATCTGCTGTTTGAGATCCTTCAACCCTCCGGTGCGCTGGAGCGCGACGTAAGCCATGGCGATGGCTATGAGTGACAGGATAATCGCCAAAATTGCCATACCCGTTCTCCCTTCTCAGATCTTAAGATGAATCCGACACGCCATGCGACTGTAGTCGGTGTGGTGCCAAGATCATCAAAATGTCAGGAGTCAGTATGGCATGATCCGAAGGGCTTACGCCAGACCGGACAGGTACTGGTTTTCTGCAACGAGGTACAGGAAGGTATGTAACGGTGTCATCCTCTGCGATCTCAGCGCGGATAAGACAGGACCTAGGCAGAGGATGAGGAGGGATTCAATCTCGGCCGTCTCATGCCGCCATGTGTGGCGGTCGACTCAGAATCTCCCGTTCCGCATCCAGCCAGTCTTGAAGATCGCAACCTTGCCGATAGCCCCGTTCCTCGTAGAGGGCATAGGCGCGGGTGGCAATCGTCTCTTGGAGTTCGTCCAGATCCTGACTCTGCTGATGAGCGGGCGAGGACGCCGGGACGTCACTCGTGGCAACTGGTGTCACGGTTAGAGCGGTCGTGGTGGTCGCTGTGTGTCGTCGTAACATCATGCACCTCCCTATGCGGGTATGAGAATTTCTTCGGCCTTCTGCGGAATTGGATTCGGAGCGAACGGCCGTTCGAGACAGTCCAGCGGAAACGTGGGTACCTTGCCGATCCGGCGGATCGATTCGGCGATGCGTTCCGGTCTCCCCCAATCGCTCCAGAGCACGTCCGTCAGCTCCATCACCGCGACCCGCTCAGGTGCTGGTTGAAGCAGATGGGATGAAAAGTTGTATTGCGGCATCTCTCGGTACAGGTCTTCGAGGATGGCCGCCTCGTCCCGAGTCCCCCAGGCCACACACAGCCGTTCAAACAGCGTCATCAGGTCGGGAAAGCAGGTCCATCCTGCCTTCCACAAGGCGTCCAGGGTCGCTGTGAGCACGAGCGTGTTCCACAAGCCTCCGGCGCGTAATGCGGCATCAGCCCCTGCAGGATCGGGTTTTTCGAGAAAGGACGACACGGCATGGACCGAGGTTGCGGAGGTTCCTTCGAGCTTGGCGCCCCGTTGAATCCATCCATATTCGGTCTCCAAGCGATCCGGCTGAACCCCGAGCAGCCGAGGCGATCCGGTATCGCCTCGGCTGAGGCCACGCCCTGCCGTACTGCCTCCACAAAGCGCCGCTCCGGATAGACGAAGTGGTCCGAAGGCTGGATGACGACCATTGCCTGGGGGTCGCGGGCGCGTACGTATGAAATCGGTAGGAAAAGGCCCGCCGCTGTGTCGCGATTGAGCGGCTGTTCAATCATTTTATGAGTCAGATGCGCGAACAGCTGATTTCGCAACTCGCTTCGATGATGCCGAGCCGCCACGACCACGGTTCGTTTGGGCGAGGCAATCAGCGCCGCGCGATTGAGGGTACGCTCGAACATCGAACGAGTCCCGACGAACGTGCAGTATTGTTTCGGACGATGGCGGCCCAGCCATCGAAGGACGAGCGGTTTCACCCGTTCGCCGTCGCCTCCGGCCAGAACGATCGACCACACATTCTTCCCTGTCATGCGCAGCATAGTCATGATTTACACCCTTTCTCCGGTGTTATAGGCCGGCATCCTGCACAACCCGAGTCAAAACCGTCCGTACGCGTCATGCTCCCTCGGCAGACAACTACCGTCTCCAACGACGTCGGCGAGACTGCGGCGGAGAGTCCGTTGAGACGGATCCGGCAGGATGTCTCTCGAGGCGGTTGGACAAGACCGTGTCATCAAACCACTCCCCGCAATTCACGCAGCGCCACGACGGCCCCTGCACGGCTTCCGCGACTTCGAGGAACAACGAATCGGTGAAGGACGGCACCACCAATCCCTGACAGCGCTTACAGATGTCCTTCTGCACCGTGCTGGTTTTTTCAAGAACGTTGTGATCTTTCATGATGACCTCGTCTCGTTCCTCTAACAGTCTGCTGAAAAACTCAGAGTATTCATCAACCACCGTTGAAATATGACAGAAGGAAGTCCGACACGATACTTCCCAGGCTGCTCAAAAAGGCCGTCCAGCAAGGCCGCAGCGAGTGAAGAGGGAAGGCGTACGCTTCGGTACGTTGAGCCTCTGAGCGATGCGAGAATGCCGCTGGTGGACTTTTTCAGCATCCTGCTAATCACCAAACACGTATCTCCCGCATCCGTCTGCCTGGGTCTGCACCATAAAGTACGGGCGGGCGTCGTGCGACTAGGAAAGAACCTTGTACGACGAGCGAATGATCCCGGAAGGAATGGCAATTTCGTCTTAGTGAGGAGAGGCGGCATCGCCGGAGGCCAAGCGGAAAAGAGGCGGCCCAACCGCGTCCTTGAGCACAGATTCTTCCCGGATTTTGCTGTGACGATGGCTGCACGGCAGAGCGTTGCGGTGACGGTAGGCGATTGCTGGTGTCGACGAACGGCAAAACTAGGCATTTCCCTAGTTCGTTAGGCATCAAAAAATACGGTAAGGTGATCTGTCACCACATGAAGTCGAGAAATATCTTCGGTGCGGTCAGCGGTAGCTGAAGAAAGCCTTATACGAATGTGTTGTGCGTGAAGAGCGATGTCCCTCAATCCACATGTCACCACACGAGAGAGGCGCGTCATGAACACCTCATTGAGTGCGTGTTTGGTCGGAGCCGCCATTCTGGCCGGGGCTTCGTTCGCATTTGCCAACCCGTCGATGTTGCCCACCCATCCCGGCTATCCGATGGGCAAGGCCGTTGATCCCGTGCGGGGTCAATCGCTCGCAAACGATCCCGGGCAGAAGAACGCAGTCGGGGACCAAGCCTTACAAGAGGCGGCCGTTACGGACGTCGGCCACGTCACACAGAGCCTGTCCATCAATCGACAGGACGAGCGCATCTTAGAGAAGCCCGGTGCGGGACTTCTCCCCAAGGTCGACGGTCCGATCATCAAGATCGAACCACCGATACAAGAGGCGACGAAGGCGGTGCCGGAACCACAATAACCACTGTCGGTGAGCATGAACCCGAACACAGAGCGCAGTGGGTGCATACCTGTTCGTAACCATATAAGGAGGAGAACGATGAGGGACAAGGACTGGAGGGGAGTAGCAACCATTGGCGTGGCCTGTGTCGGCTTCGTCGCGATGATGGGTCTGGCCGGTTGTGAGGAACGGCAGCCTCCGATGGAGTCAAAGCAGGAGGCACCTGCGCCGAAGGTTGAGGCTGCGCCGACCGAGGCGGCGAAGCCGGAGACGTCCGAAACGGCAACCGTGGCTGCCTTAGCGGCGCCGGAGAGCTCGGTCGGGCGAGCTGAAAATAAGGAAGGGGTGACTCACGCCCAGGCAGGTCATTGGGACGTCGCGGAAGGCCACTTCCGTAAAGCCCTTGAGGCTGACCCAAAACTCGCGGAAGCGCAGTTCAACCTCGGCTTGGCGTTGAGCAAACAGGACAAACATGACGAGGCGACCACCGCGTTCAAGAAGGCTGCTGAAATGGCACCGGACAATACGATGATTACAGAATCTCCGATCCTGAAAGAACACACGAGCTCCTGAACACCGACCCACCAAGGCATGCCCTCTCGTATGGGGCATGCCTCACATGAGAGCGATCTGCTTCCCACCCGGTTCAGGATCGCTTCTTCGGCAAACATCTACGGGAGCTGGGCAGCAGCGGGGGAAAGGTCGATGGATAGGGCGCGAGTCATGGATCCCCGTGGAGCTACGGTTCGGTCGTGGCATAATTCCTCTGTTTCTTCGACGTACATTGGCGCGATTTACCCCTTGTTCATTCAATTGAGTCGGATCAATCGGGAATCGGGGCCGCTTTTTTGCGACTGCCTCAGAGGAAGATTCTGGTCAGTATCTTGCTCATACAACCGTGAGGAAGTCGATGCGGCCTGATGAATGCCGAAACGGCGCAAGAACCACGGTACGTTGTGGGGTAGCGGACAGAGCGGATAATCGGAGGTGAGCCATGCATGTGATGATCGTGACCCATGATGCCGAGCGACAGACTCGGCTGACGGAATGTCTACGTGAAAGGGGATATGAGTTGTCCGTGCCCGTGGATCGGCACCACGTCTTGTCGAGCCTGAAGCAGGAACCACCGCAGGTTCTCGTAGTGGATCTGTACGCGGTGGATCCTAGCGCCACGGAGATTCTCCGGGAGGCACGGAGAGCAGGCTATAGAGGGAAAGTTGTGGTCATGGCCGGCCCATCGACATCTGCCACGCTTCGAGAATGCTGGCAAATTGGGATAGACCGGGTGGTGGGCGGTATCCAGGTGACCGGCGGGGCGTTTGATCCTTGCTGTGTCGAGGTCGCCATCCGGGCTTCGTGTGAACAAGAAGTCATGCAACGCGCTTGAGGCAGGATCACGACACAGAAGGCAGCATTCTGCAGAAACATATGAGCAGGTAAGGGAGCAGGGGGAGCACCCGGCATGTTGTTCGCGTTGGGTTGTTTATGGTAGAAGGCATGCCTCTCAGGAGAGCAGGACATGAGTACGAGCGGTATTCGCCGGGCACATACGATAGGGTCGCGTGTTATTGGGACGGCCTTGTGCCTGTTACTCGTGACGGTGATGGGGGGATCGGTACTGGCTCATGTTGAAGAAATACCTGAAGCCAGCCCGGGGAACTCTCACGATATCCAACAACCGAGTCCATCGCGAACGAAAGAAGCCGGACTCCAAGCCGCTAGCTGGTTGTTGACCCTTCCGTATGGAGCCGCGAAGGTGGCCTACGCGATCGGGGGCGGGGTTGTGGGTGGCCTCGCCTGGGCGATGACGGGTGGAAAAGCGGAGGTCGCGAAATCCGTCTGGATCCCGTCGATGACCGGCGACTACATCGTCCAGCCGCAGCACCTCACCAAAGAAAAGCCCCTCCGCTTTTTGGGCGTGCCACCTGAGGCGCCGTCCTCCTAAACTGTTTTCCAGGCCACATTCGCGTCCGGAACGTTCTTCACAGATTCCGCCCGCCCTGTGCTGGGTGTCCTAACGAGCCGTCGTCGCGACAGCGCGTGGAGGGACTCGGCGCGTCCCGCAGGCCTGTACATGGGAGCAGGCCGGGCACATCGCGTCGATCCGTTCGAGCTCAAACCAGGTCAATCCATGCTTCTTCAGGTAACGGTTGGCTTCGACCCACGGCGACGGCCGATCTTCCGGCGTGATCTTGTCGCAGAGGTACCCGCATCCCAGACAAAACCGCACCTGAGTGGACCTGGTGACTTCAGGTCCGTCCCCTTGGCCTGATGCAGAGAGCGAGAGCTGATAGACTGAACTCGAAGGGCGCCGAAATACCAGTCGACCGTCTCGTGACATGTGATCGACAGCGAAGAAGACCTCACTCCAGTCGTGGGCGGGAAGTAACTGGACCACCTCATCAATCGTGCAAGGGCCGGTGTGGGCCAGGATATCGATTACGGCATCTTCGATGGTTGATTGTACGGTAGACATGACAGCACCTCCTGTCTTGCCATGTGGCATCGATGAATGGGATCGAACCGATCCCCCTCAGAATTCGGCCTACCATGCTCTAAGATGAGCAACGGAGGAACTAGGCAACAACCTAGTTTGATGACGAACTATCACCAGCCCGCAAGATACTGTTGTCCCCTAGGTGATCGCCTAGTGCGCTGAAGTTTGCTTTAGGTATAGACTCCTCTATTCCCGATGCAATCTCTACACCGCTTGTTGCGGTGCTTCGGCAAGGAGCTTAGTCCATGACTCCAATAGAGACTCAAACAAAGCCGATTGGCTGGATCGTTGCAGCAGCAGCAGCAGCAGCAGCAGGGATATTCGTTTTCGACTTTGTGACCCCGCTGGGCATCGCTGTGCCGATGCTCTATGCGTTACCAATTTTGCTCACGAGGCGTATTCCTGGTTGGCGGAGCACTCTTTCCCTGACCGCCTGCGTTGTCCCCCTCACCTGGGCAGGGATCATCCAGCATGTTGAACAGGTCACGCCCGTGATTGTTGGGAACCGGGCTCTGACGTCGTTTTTATTGCTCGTCGTTGCCGGGCTCCTACTTAAAGAGAAGTCCATGGCCCAGCAACGTGCCGCGGATCTCATGGCCTTGCGTGAGAGTGAGGAGCGCTATGCGTTGGTGGTGGCGGGCTCACAGGTCGGGATTTGGGATTGGAACGTGCCTGAGAAACGGGTGTTGTTTTCATCCCGCTGGAAAACGTTGCGCGGACTTGCTGACGATGAAGTGAGTGATGACGAGATCGAGTGGAGCAGTCGAATCCATCCTGATGATAGAGAACGAGTGATGGCGGCGGTGTACGCGCATTTTGAGGGGCGGACAGCGGTGTTCTGCGAGGAGTACAGAATTCGCCACAAAGATGGCTGCTGGCTTTGGATTCTGGACCACGGGATCGCTCAGCGGGACAGCGCGGGCAAGGTGATTCGCATGGCGGGATCCGAAACCGACATCACCGAGCGCAAGCGGACGGAAGAGGTTTTGCGCGAGAACGAGGAACGTTTCCGCACCATGGCTGAGGCGGTCCCCAGTTTCCTCTTCGAGACCGATGCGGCGGGCCGGAACGTGTGGACCAGTGAAGGCTGGTGTCGCTTCACCGGGCAGACGCCCGAACAAGTGGCCGGACAGGGCTGGGTCGAGGCACTGCACCCCGATGACCGAACGGCAAACATCGATCGATGGATGCAATGCATGGCGGTTGGCACGCCGTTCGAATCGCAGCAGCGGTTACGGCGGGTCGATGGAGCCTATGCGTGGGTCATTGCACGGGCGTTGCCGGTGCGCGACCGCCGAGGGGAGGTGACTCGCTGGGTCGGCTCGGTCACGAATGTGGACGACATCCTGCGGGTGCAGAAGGCTCTACGCGAGAGCGAACAACGGTTCGCCATAGCCTTCCAGACAAGTCCGAACCCGATAGGGATCACGGAAGTGGCCACAGGTCGTTGTATTGAGGTGAACGAGGCCTGTTTGCGGCTGTTCGGTTTTAGTCGCGAGGAAGTGATCGGAAACACCACGTTGATGTTGGACATCTGGCCGAATCCTGAGGACAGAGTGCGGCTCGTCGAGCGCCTGAAAGCCGGCAAGCCGGTGCGCAATCTTGAGTCAAGCTTCAAGACCAAATCCGGGGCCTTGCGCCATGTGCTTGTGTCTTCCGACCTGGCGGAGCTCGGGGGGACGCTTTGTCTGATCACCGTCGGCAACGACATCACTGAGCGCAAACAAGCCGAAGACATGGTCCTCCGTACGGCAGCCGACCTTGCCGAGGCCCAGCGCATCGCCAAGCTCGGCAGCTGGCGGTTCGACGTGGAGACCGACCGCATCGCGCTCTCAGATCAGTTATGCGCCATGTTCGCCGTTGAGCCATCGCCGCTTGGGCAGACGTACGAGTCCTTCCTGGCTCTGGTGCATCCCGATGATCGACCAGGGATTGTCCAGGCGAACGTCGAGGCAAGGGCTCACGGGACATCCTTCGATATGGAGTTCAGGGTCGTGAAGCAGGATGGCTCGATGAAAGTGATGCGCGAGCTCGGCTACGCGAGCAGAGATGCGGCCGGCCGGGTCGTCGGTCTGTTCGGAACCGTGCAGGACATTACCAAGCGCAAACAGGTTGAAACGGCACTGCGCGAAAGCGAGGAACGGCTGCTGTTGGCGCTGGAGAGCGCCAATATGGGCACATGGGAGTGGGATGCCGAGACGGACTCGTTACGGTGCAACCATTGGCAGTTCACGCTATTCGGTGTCCGGGTCGAGACTGGTCCTTGCACAGGAACCGAGGCGCTGTCGAGGATTCACGCCGATGATCGTGCACGTGTCTGCACTGCCGTTCGCAGGGTGCTGGAGGAAGGGGTGACGGTGAGAGACGAGTTTCGAGTCGTCCATACCGACGGCTCGGTGCATTGGCTGTTCGGGTCGGGTCGTCCGGTACAGGATGGGTATGGTCACCGTCGATTCGTGGTCGGCGTCTGTCTCGACATCACTGAACGCCGACAGAATCAGGAACAGATGCAGGGCCTGAACGAAATCTTAGAGACGCATGTGCGCGAACGGACGGCACAACTTGTCGAGGCCAACGAGCGCTGGGATTGGGTCGTGCGCGCGACCAACGACGGGATTTGGGATTGGGATTTGCTCAGCGACACCGCCTACTTTTCCCCTCGGTGGAAGGAGATGCATGGATTTCAGGCAAACGACCAGCCGGAATCGAGGGAGGACTGGCAGAGGCGTATTCATCCGGAAGACCAGCAGTCCGTCCTGTCCAGTCTTGAAGAATATCTTTGCGGCGAGAGGGGGGAGTTCTGGGAGGAATATCGCATCCAGCGGAAAGACGGCACCTCTATCTGGGTGCTCGACCGGGGCGTCGCGATCAGGGATGAGAAGGGGCAGGCTGTCCGCATGGTCGGTGCGGAGACGGACATCACCTGGCGCAAGGGTGTCGAGCAGGAGGTGCGCCGCAGAGAACAGGTGTTCCACACCCTCGCGGACAATGTGCCGGCTCTCTTTGCCTATATCGACCGTGACGGACGCTATCGGTTCGTCAATAAACAGTATGAGCAACTCTTCGGGCACTCCGATAAGGAGATCGAGAGCATGTCGGGCTCTGCCCTGCTGGGTCTCGAAGGGTATGCGAAGGTCAAACCCTATCTGGATAAGGCTCTTGCGGGAGAGCCGGTGTCATTCGAATATGAACTGGAGGTGCCGGGCGGCAGCGTGCATGTCTTGTCGACACGGTATGTGCCGGATCGGAGTGACCAGGGTGAGGTCATAGGGCTCTTTGCGTTGAGTACGGACATCACGGCGCTGAAGTCGACCGAGGGGTTGTTGCGCGATCGAGAAGCGCAGCTCCGCGACCTTGGGGCTAGGTTGCTACGGGCGCAGGAAGAAGAACGGCGGCGGATCTCACGGGATCTCCACGACGATGTGATGCAACGGATGGGCGCTCTGGCGTTGGAGCTGTATGGCCTTGCTTCCTCCGCACCCTCGCAAGATCTGGAACTGCTCTCACAGCTCAAGGCTTGCGGGGCGTCGGCGGAGCAACTGACCACCGATCTCCAACGCATGGCACATCAGCTTCATCCGTCGGTCTTGGAGTTTGGGGGGCTGGAGATGGCCGTGCGCGAACAGGTCAACGACTTCGGCGCGCGAACCGGATTGTCGGCGGAACTGATCACGCAGGATGTGCCCAAGGAGATCCCGTTGGACCATGCGACCTGTCTCTATCGCGTGTTACAGGAGGGCCTTCAGAATGTGCAGAAGCACGCCAATGCGACCACCGTGTTGGTGCGGCTCTTGCGCACAGGCCGAGGTTTAGGGCTGTGTATCCACGATGATGGGCGAGGGATCGAGAACTCCGATGGGGCTGCCCGGCGGAAGGGGCTGGGATTGACCAGTATGGCGGAGCGGGTGGGAATGCTGAACGGCACGTTTCGCGTCCGGGCAAAACCGAACGATGGGACGGAACTCCACGCCTGGGTGCCGTTGGAAGACGTGAAGTGTGAAACGTGAAGCGTGCGCCTGGTGAACGACGACAGTCAGCAGAGAAGCGGCTTGCATCGTGCGGAGATGGGAGCGTAGGCTAGTCTTATGCAGGTACCGATCACGACAAAGAAGCCCCGCTTACTTATGGCCGATGATCATTCGATCATGCTGGCTGGCTTACGAAAATTGGTTGAAGGCACCTGTGAGGTCGTCGGGGCCGTCGAAGACGGCCGTGCCTTGGTCGAGGCGGCCGAGCGGTTGCGACCGGACCTGATTCTGGTCGATATTTCGATGCCGCTGCTGAACGGGATGGACGCGGCGAGGCAGATCAGGAAATCGGTGCCGGAGGCCAAGTTCATTTTTCTGACGATGCATGCCTCCCCGGTGTTTGCCACCGAGGCGCTTCAAGCCGGGGCCAGCGGGTACTTGTTGAAACAATCGGCGGCGTCTGAACTGCCGTATGCGATCGACACCGTGCTCAAGGGACAGACCTATCTCACGCCGACCATCACCAGGCCGGTGCTCGAGTCGATAGTGAATCAGAAATCGACGGATCTGAAAAAGTCGTTGATGCAGTTGACCTCTCGGCAGCGAGAGGTGCTGCAGCTTCTGGCGGAGGGTAAGAGTCCCAAGGACATCGCCGTCCTCTTGAATGTGTCGGTCAAGACCGTCGACTTCCATAAGACGCGGTTGATGGAGCAACTCAACCTTCACTCTACGCTGGCCTTAGCCAAGTTCGCCATCGCGGAAGGCTTGGTCAGTGCCGACACCGGCCTCTCTCAGAATTCGTAAAGAATAATATTGCGCGTCGGCAGCTGTGGGCAAACTCCGCTCGTATTGCTGGGGCTCAGGGCTAGCAGTATTTCTTCCTTCCCCTAGATAGTCACCCAGTATCGTTCGTGAGATGAAGTCGGTATTTTCATCGCTGCATCAGTCGTCGATGGAAAAGGATGCGATTCCCCGATCGCGTGAATCATATCGGGTGATCATGCGGGTATGAGTTGATGTGAGAAGGAGGGGAGCCATGCAGTTATCACGTATCAAAGGGGGCGCCATGGAACAGAGGTTGACATTGATCAAAGCTTCCGCCGCAGCACCGGATGTCCAGCTCCTTTCGAAGCAGGGATGCGTCCATGGCCGCCTGATTGACGAGGTACGGACGAGGGGAGGAAAACGGACCGGCAAGGTCCGTTGCCTGGAATGCCAGGCCATCATCGACGATCCTTACCAGGGCATGAAGTAAGAGTCGATTCTTATCGGTAAGGCCATAGTCACGTTCATTCTTTCGTCCAGACCAGAGTGAATGGGTGTGAGTGTTCCCTTGAAAGGATTTGGTTGCGCAAGGGCGGGATAGGCAAATTCCTACTCTTCCACGGTCTCCTCCTTAGAGTTTCAACGCCACCAGGACAAATTCTGTTCACTTCTAGCCGATTGCCTAGTGTCTTAGGGAATGGGAACCTGTAATGGTAAACGTGATGATTGTGGGGTTCTGAGGGGTCATGGGAGAAGGGATGTTGAGTTTCAGAACGAGCCATCACAATTTCGTAACCGATCAATGTGTCCTGAACGGTGCGAAACTCGGGGATCGAGGAGGGCACACGGAAAGAAAGAAGGAGGCATCTCATGCGTACTTTCACATGGTTGGGGGCTCTGCTTTTCATCACCTTGTTACTGGCCACGCAGAGTGAGGCGGGCGGGCATCCGAAGTTGGCGGATACTGCCACGAGCGATCATCACGATCTCGCGATGTACTATGAGGAAGAGGCTCAGAAGAACAAGAGCAAAGCGATGGATTGGGAGTTTGCGGCTGATTACTTTGAAAAGTTTCCAGATGCGTACACCGGGAAAATGAAGGTGTCAGAGCATATCGCGTCGTTGCGTGAGGCTGCTGCGGATTTTCGGAAAACTGCGGAGAAGGACCAGCAACTGGCCAGCAAACACCGGGCGATGATGCGACAGGGCGTGGGGCCTTGATGCGAAAGATGGCATCTGCGGGGTCGTCCGTGCGTTGAGACCCGTCGATGGGGGCGGCGTCAGGAGAAGAAGGGCCGCCCCGCCTCTCGTTTGGTTGTCGGGATTCGGCCGCAATCGTTTTCCCATGCCGTCCTGTTCCTAGTGCCTTCTTGCCGGAGGGCCAGGAACCATCCTAGTTCTCTTGTCGATTTCGTTTTCGTACATTGTCGAATAAGAAAGGTACGCATTTGTCGGATACCTCGTGATGGCTCGCATTATTCTAATACGCGGGCTGTAACCGAGGCGGCGGAAGCCTGTTGTGATGTGCTTGCGTGCAGGCCGGGGCGTGAGCCGCAGAAGGAGGAGAGGAAGCGCATGGTAGATCCTCTGGTCGACTCTAGACCACGACTCATACGGGTGACGTGGGTGGCAGGTGCGCTGGTCGCCGATGTGATGGAGGATAACCCGGCGAGCAAGGCCGGCTTTGAGCGAGGGGACATTATCACGGAGCTTGACGGCAAGCCGGTGAGAGATCCGACCCATCTGCGCACGCTTGTGGCGGACTCGGCACCGGGGACGAAGGTGACGTGGTCCGGGAGGTCAATCGTCAGGCCGTGACATCGGTCGAAGAGTTTGAAAAGGAAGTCGGCAAGCTGAAAGCAAAAGACCGGGTGCTCTTATTGGTGACGAGGGGACGGGCCACGATCTATCTGGCGATCACGCCTGAGTGAGTTCTGGAATGCCTGGAGGGGGACGTCTGCATTGTCGAGGTAGGAGGTCGCATGAGCAAACCGCACATTCTGTTGGCCGATGATCATCCGCACATGCTGGCGAATCTCTGCCGCTTGGCGGATAAAGCCGGCGAGGTCGTCGGAGCGGTCACGGACGGGCGGGCGGCGGTGGACGTCTCGCGTCGCCTTCGTCCCGATGTCGTCGTGTTGGATCTCATCATGCCGAGAGTCGGCGGGCTCGATGCGGCGCGGGCGATCCGAAAGGACTTACCGGATTGCCGGGTTGTTGTGTGCACTGTTCATGCAAACGAGAACACCAAAGACGAAGCGTTTGCCGCCGGTGCGGTCGGGTTCGTGCGGAAACAATCGGCCCACTCAGATCTCGTGCCGGCCATCCATGCGGCTTTGGCCGGCGAAACGTTCGTCAGTCCGTCGCTGGAACATTATGCCGCACCACCGCCGAAGAATAGCGATAGCGGCTGACCCCTATACGAGTCGCAGAGTGCTAAAGCCGAAATAGCGTTAGAGTGTTACTAAAATCCCACGTGCTTCCTCCAAACAGAGCACCGCCGTGCGTGAGTTTAGCTCAAAAGTATTGGAACTTAGAAAGGACGATACATGACGCCAGAGACCTCACTCTCGAAACGAGAATTGCTTCTTCTTACTTCCCTCTTTCTTTTTGAATCGGCGATCGCGGTTTTTCTGATCGCGCTCCACCTGAAAGGAGAAAGGTCTTTCCAAGGTTTTCTTCCCAGCAGGCCGGGGCTGGTGTTTCTGTGTGCGGTCGTTGTCTTTGTCATGAGTGGCGCGGATCTCGTTCACCGGTATCTGGTCGACAAACGATCGCCTACGGGTCGCTTTCATCTGGTGGTGATGATGAATGTCGTCAGTGTGCTGGTGATTGTGATCACGGGTGAAATCGTCGTGAGAACCGGTTCTCGAAGTCACATGGATGGCGAAGTGTTCGGCAACGTGGTGTTGAAGCCGAGAAGCTGGGACAAGGCAAGATCACGTCTCCTTCCTAAGTACGTCACTTCCAATCATTCTCGTTATTTGGATTATGATGACGGGATGGGGTGGACCGTCGTGCCAAACCAGTGCAGCTCGGACGGTCTTTACTGTTCAAGCGTGGAAGGGGCCCGGGCTCCCCAGAAGGGAGTCGTGTTCCCCAAGATCCAGGGCAAGAATGAAATCGCTCTTGTAGGGGACTCCTTCACCTTCGGCAATGAGGTGAGCTACGAGGAGACCTGGGGCCATCGGCTAGAGCAGATGTTGGGCGATGAATTTCGAGTCGTCAACTTCGGAGTCGGTGGATATGGCCTGGGCCAGGCGTTGGTGCGGTACGAGCAGGATGTTCGCGAGCGGAGACCAACGGTCTCAATCTTGAGCTTCGTCACTCCTGATCTTCGCCGCACGATGATCGTGTATCCCCCTATCGCCAGGCCTCATTGGAACATCCCTTTTTCAAAACCACGATTCATTCTGCAAGCTGGAGACCTCATGAATGTGAATGTGACTCCGCCTTCCACCGAGGAGATCTTTTCTGCAGAGACGATTTCTGACCTACCTCTGCTGGAGTATGAAGGAGGCTATCAGTCGAGAGACTGGGAACAACGTTGGTATCATGTCTCCTACCTTGTTCGGCTTCTCACGAGTCTGTTTCCTTCCTGGGAAGGCGCTGGTCCCACTCTATCTGATGATGCGCTGGTATCGATCAATGCATCGATCCTCAATGCGTTTGTGAGGTCGGCTCAAGAAGCGGACTCGATCCCTCTCGTCGTATTTCTCCCGGTGAGGGCGGAGCTAGGGCAAGCGGCTTCCACAGTACCTCTTGGGAAGCGAGTGTTGAAGCAGGCCGGTATCCGATATGTCGATACTACCTCCTGTCTGTCCGAGGTCAAGCCCTCAGAGCGGTTCATGGCTGGTGGCCACTACTCTCCGCAAGGCAATGAAGCGGTGGCGCATTGCGTTCATAGGGCGATGAAAGAGACCCTCTCTCTTCCGGTGTTGGGTTGACAGGTCCCGCAGATGACGAAGTGTGCTGTCGCCAAATTCCTCAGTACATCGCTCCGATGTGTTGCGTGAAGGGGCAGCCTCTCTCGGTCGTTGACGTATTCAATGGCACATCGGAAGCGGCGCATGTTTTGCAGTTTGTCTAGCCGTCAATGCGCAGAGCCGGAAAGGCTCATGCGGAGGAGAGAATCATTGTGTCAACAGAGGAGGTATCCATGAAATGGCTAGGTGGTGCGGCAACAGTGCTCTGTGTGACGGCGATGCTGGTCAGTCCTGCGTGGAGTGACGACAAGGGAACGAGCAAGATGGACGAGGTGAAGGAAGCCGTGGAGATGGCTGCTGCGGCCAAGGTCTCGATCCACGAGGCCCTCAAGACAGCCGCGGGGAAAGTGTCGGGCAAGGTGATTGAGGCTGAATTAGAGAAGAAGGCTGGCAGGCTCGTCTGGGAGGTCGAAGTCGTCACCGGCCAAAACAAAGTGATGGAGGTGATCATCGACGCCGATAGCGGCACAGTTGTGAATGTGTCCGAGGAAGACCTGAAGCATGAGCGCAAGCAGTAACGGAAACGGAAACATACGGAACCCTCCGCCGACGACTCTGTAGGGGAATCCGTAGCCTGGGAGGGTTGGAGAACCACCATGGCTAACTGCGTAGCGGCAAGAGGAGGGCATCATGCGAGAGGATTGTCGTTGTGGTGAGATGGCGGTCACGTTTCTGGCCGGGTTGACGATCGGCATGATGACCGGGTTGTTACTCGCGCCTCACTCCGGGGCCTACACGAGGCGACAACTCCAGAACCTAGTGGAAGATATGAAGGACCAGGCATCCGCACTGGCGACTGATGCGAAGGAAGTCGTGGAGAACGTCGTGGAACAAGGAAAACGGATCGTCCGTTGATCTTGAAGGGGAAGGGGGGGGGTCTCATGAGTATGCGGTCTCTTGTTATCCCGTCCGTCGCTGCGCTGTCGCTGCTCGTCGGCTGCAGTTCGTATCATACGGGGAAGCGTGATACGACGCTTCACGCCCACGCCGAGATTGCTGGGCAAGGCATAATCGGTGAAGTGGACCTGTACGAAGAGTATGAAGGCCGTGTCCGAATCAAGCTGAAGCTCGAAGGTACTGCGGTGAGCAAGCTGACTCCCGGACGTCACGCGATCCATATTCACGAAACCGGATCGTGCGACCCGTTCACGGCGGCGAAGGGACACTATGACGGCAACATCGATACGCTGGTCAATCCTGAGGCGAATGTCAGCCCGGGATTGGGAAACCATCCCTATCACCTGGGGGACCTTCCGAACCTGAAAGTGAACGAGGACCGGAAAGGCTCACTCTATACCATGACAAGCCGGGTGACGTTGTCGGATGGCTTGAATACACTCTTCGATCAGGACGGCAGTGCCTTTATCGTGCATGAGTTGGAAGACCAGTATCTGCCGGATCCGCCGACGACAGACGGACCGGGTGGCACACGCATCGCCTGCGGCGTGATCGTGAAGCGATAGCGAGGAGGAAGACGATACCTCACGTCGCCATCTCTCAGGCCGTATCGGAACAGGGCCTGCGAGCTGACCAATGACACGTTGAACACGTCATCATGAGGTTCTATGAGCCAAGACCTGTACCCTATTCCTGATGAGTTTCGAAAACATGCCCATATCACCGAGGAACGGTATCAGGAGCTGTATCGACGTTCGATCGATGATCCCGAAGGGTTCTGGGACGAGCAGGCTGGCCAGTTTCTGAACTGGTCCGCACGCTGGAACAAGGTGCTCGATTGGGATTTCACGAAAGGGCACGTTCGTTGGTTTGAGGGGGGGCGGCTGAACGCCTGTTTCAACTGTGTCGATCGTCATCTGGCGATGCGCGGTGCGCAGACGGCAATCATCTGGGAGGGAAACGAGCCAAGCGAGAGTCGCACGATCTCTTATCGCGAATTGCATGAACAGGTCTGCCGACTCGCGAATGTGCTCAAGGATCGTGGCATCGGCAAGGGCGATCGGGTCTGTCTCTACATGCCGATGGTTCCCGAAGCCGTCTTTGCTATGCTCGCCTGCACCCGTATCGGCGCGGTCCATTCCGTCGTGTTTGCCGGGTTTTCCTCCGAGGCGTTCAAACATCGTGTGCAGGACAGCGCGTGCCGCTTGGTGATCACCGTCGACGGCTACCGGCATGGTAACAAGGCCATCGACCACAAGGAGAAGACTGATCGGGCATTGCGCGAATGCCCGGGCGTCAACACGGTTCTGATCGTCAAACGACTCGGTGGGGAGATTCCCTGGGACCGTTCGCGGGATGTCTGGTACCACGAGGCCATGGACGGCAGTTCCTCCGAATGTCCGGTGGTGGAGATGGACGCCGAAGATCCGCTGTTTATCCTCTACACCTCCGGTTCCACCGGCAAACCGAAGGGCGTCGTGCACACGACCGGCGGTTACTTGTTGTTCGCCGCCATGTCACATCGCTATGCTTTCGATTACCATGATGGCGAAGTGTATTGGTGTACGGCGGATATCGGCTGGGTAACCGGCCACACCTACAGCGTGTACGGTCCCTTGGCCAATGGGGCAATCACGCTGCTGTTCGAAGGCGTTCCCAATTATCCAGATTACTCTCGCCTGTGGCAGCTGGTGGACAAACACCAGGTCGCGATTTTCTATACGGCGCCTACGGCGATCCGTTCTCTGATGGCGCAAGGCGATGATCCGGTGAAGAAGGCCAGTCGTCGGAGTTTGCGTATGCTGGGCAGCGTGGGGGAACCGATCGATCCCAAGTCATGGGAATGGTTCCATCGCGTCGTCGGCGATGAGCGGTGCCCCATTGCCGACACTTGGTGGCAAACGGAAACCGGGGGGCTGCTGTTGACTTCGTTGCCGGGGGCCATGCCGTTGAAACCTGGTTCAGTCGCAAAACCGTTTTTCGGCGTGGTGCCGGCCATCGTGGATGAGAAAGGGAACATTCTTGAGGGAGAGGCTCAAGGCCGCCTGGTCATGACCAAGCCCTGGCCTGCGCTGGCCCGCACGATCCATGGAAGTCATGAGCGGTATCTCAAGACCTATTTCAGTCGATTCCCCGGGCTGTACGACACGGAAGACGGCGCCCGGCGCGACGCCGATGGGTATTACTGGATCACGGGAAGAATCGACGATGTGTTGAACGTGTCCGGCCATCGCATGGGGACGGCCGAGTTGGAAAGTGCGCTGGCGAAACATCCGGATGTGGCCGAAGCCTCCGTCGTCGGGTTCCCCCATGAGATCAAGGGCCAGGGGATCTATGCCTATGTGGTGCCGAAGCAAGGTGTGGCGCCATCGGAAACGTTGCGCACGGCTCTATTTCAGCAGCTACGGCAGGAAATCGGTCCGATCGCCAAACCTGATTACATCCAATGGACTGAGGCGCTTCCCAAGACTCGCTCGGGGAAAATTATGCGGCGTATCCTGCGCAAAATTGCGGCGAACGAGTTAGGTGACCTGGGGGATACTTCGACCTTGGCCGATCCCACCGTGGTCGATGCCTTGGTCGCCGATCGCAAGAAGGTCTGATCAAACACGGAGGTGGAATCGCACTCCGGTGCCGACAACGTCGCATGATCAGAGACTGGTGACTGTGGAAACTTTCTTGA
The DNA here is from genome assembly GCA_016715825.1 of Nitrospira sp. NCBI lineage: Bacteria > Pseudomonadati > Nitrospirota > Nitrospiria > Nitrospirales > Nitrospiraceae > Nitrospira > Nitrospira sp. The sequence goes on from JADJXO010000007.1 coordinate 92,882, forward strand.
CCGGGTGGGGATCGATCGAAGGGAGGACGTGATGCCATTGAGAAAGGCGCTTGCCGGATTGTTGGGCCTTATGCTGTGCCTATTCGTGGCTGGGGGTTCCGTTTTGGCCGGTAAGGAATCGGCCATGGTACCCGCGGAAACCGTCGTGGATTACATTTATGCCGTCTTGGCCTCCGACCGGACGTTTTACACCGTCCATGTCGTGGAGCGGATGCAACAGCGTGGAGTGATCGAATCCTCCGAACGCTGGCGTTCGGAAAGCGCATTGCCGTTACCTGCGCAGTTTGTGCAGGAGTCATCGAGCTTAGCGTCGCTCACAGGGGTCAAGGTGCGGTACGGGCTGATCAGCCTCAATCCCATCAACAAATTGAGCGGGCCTGCGACCGAGTTCGAGAAAAATGGGATGGAGGCCATCATGGCGGAGCCGGATCGTCCCTATAAGGGGTTCGTTACGGAGGGAGGGAAACGACGGTTTGAAGCCTTGTACGCGGATCGGGCGGTCTCGCCCGTCTGCGTCACGTGTCATAACGCGCACCCACAGAGCCCCAAGCGAGACTATAAGCTGAACGATGTGCTGGGAGCGGTCTTAATTTCCATCCCGGTTCCTGGCTGATTGGAGCGTTTGGTCAAGGCCTTGCTGAGACCAAAGGTTATTGGGGAAACGTCCCAGATCTTCATGAAATGCCTGCTCGGCCTCATCGAGACGTCCGGCCTTGAGCAGCAAGATGCCGAGTTCTTGTCTCACCGGCACCGTCCATTCAGGCGGCTCACCGTACACGAGCGTGTCTTCAAGACGCGCGGCTTCTCGGAGATAATCGATCGCACGAGACAGATCGCCTTTGGCGGCAGCGATGTGTCCAGCCAGCACTTCTTCGGCGATTGTCAATACGGCCCCGACGGTATTGAATTCAAGGTGCAGCGACTTCACGTTGGAATCTTGAGCGATCGTGCGCAACTGGACCAGCGTTGCGTCGGCTGCTTTGATGTGGCCACGTGCTGCCAGCGCTCGACCGTGGGCGTAGAGCCAGATCGCACGGGCGTGCGGCAGATCCTGTGCAGGCTCATCTGCTGCCAGCAGTTCATCCCAGTGTCCGAACCGCACACGCATCTGTAGGTGGCGTGTCTGGTGGTGCTGGAGAAAGACCATCCCTGGCTCGCGCAGCAGGTCTCCGGGTGCCAGAGACGTCATCTTATCGGCAGCGTCGATAGCCTGCTTCTCACGGCCGATCATGCTCGCCGCGAATGCCAGAAAATCGTAATTATGCGGGTAGTACCCAAGCACATAGATACCGGCCGCAGGACCTTGGTCGCGAATGTAGGTCTCATCGGCATGCACGGCATGCTCGTTGGCCTTGATGGCATCTTCGTACCGGCCGACCCTGATGTAGATATGGCCCGGCATGTGGATGAGATGCCCCGATCCCGGCATCAGGCCTGCAAGACGCTCGGCTACCTCGATCGCCCGTTCCGGGTGGACCGCCTCGACCGCATGGATGTACAAGTGATTGGCACCCGGATGGTTGGGATTTGCGGCTAAAACCTGCTCGAGCTGTGACAAGAGCTTTCCCGTATGTGGCTTTGGATTGCCCTCACTGGTCCAGTAGTCCCAGGGGCTTAAGTCCATCAGTGATTCCGCATACAAGGTCTTGGCTTCCATGTCATCCGGGAACCGGAGGACGACATCCTTCATCGCCCGCGCATAGGCGATATCCAATTGGTCACGATCGCTCGGCGGTTCAGCTGCATATCGCATCGTGAGTGCACGGATTAAGGCTTGTTCGCGCGCGCTCACTTTCTTATCCTGCTTGAGCGCCTGCTGAAGTGCACGATAGGCGAGACGGCCGCCGGCGACATCCATCGGCGCATTGATATTGGGACCGTAGGCAAGCGCGATACCCCAATAACACATGGCGCAGCCAGGATCGATCCGAGCTCCCTCCTTGAAGGACCGGATGGCTTCCTGGTGGTTGAATGCATAGTACAGCCGTAACCCTTGATCGAAGTACCGCTGCGCGAGCGATTGGCCGGTCGTAATCCGGTAGTGATGCTCACCCAGGTCTTGATAGAGCGGCGTCTGGGTTATCTCAGCCGCCTGAACCTCAGCGCCGCGGTGTTCCGGCGCGGCTCGCACCCCACCGACTCCAAACAGGAGCGCGGCGGCCAGCGCAGTCAGGCGTTGCGCTAATATCCGGCCCGAGGTACCGGATGCGACCGAAGACGGGAAGATGGCCGTCAAGGCATGTTGATCAGCATGAAGCTCGGTACGGTCATCATGTTTCATGGTGGTACCTCAAAGAATGACCTTATGCGACGCCTTCCAGATCTAATTTCAACGCAAGCAATTTCAGCAGGTCTTTGAGCGTCACGATTCCGGCGAGACGATCCCCATCCACGACCAAGAGCTGGCTGTTGCCGGTCCGGTTCATCAGCGCCAAAGCGGCCAGCACTCCGGTCTCCATGTCGACTGTGTTGTTTTGTGAGCAGGGCAGGGCGATATCGCGTACCAGGAGTCGGCTCCATCGGTCGCGCGGAATCCCGGAGATTTGCTTCGAGTTGATGCAGCCGACCAGACGGGTTTCATCGACAACCGGGTACATGGTGTGAAGGGTTCGATAGAAATGTTCTTCGACCAACTTTTCCACGGAGAGATCGGAGGAGACCGTCACCGGGTTGGGCGTCATGAATCGCTGAATCGGCTCGCCTCCCAGCATCGTTCGTGCCACCACCTGATAATATGAGGTCGCCGCTGCTCCTCGCATGTACAGGCCGACGATGAACCACCACATGCCCGCGATGAAATTACCGGTGATCACATACGCCAACCCTGACAATATGAGCAGCAGACCGAAGATCGATCCGGCCCGTGAGGCCCACTGGGTGGCACGGCGAAAATTCTTTTTCCAGTGCCACAACCCGGCCCGTAGGGCACGCCCACCGTCAAGCGGAAATGCAGGAATGAGATTGAATCCACCGAGAAGACTGTTGGCGGTTGCCAGGCAGCCAAGCACGCCTAAGGCGGGAAGGGGAAGGTGGGTCTGATACCCGACTTCGAATGCCAGATAGAAGCCGGCACTCAAGGCGAAGCTGGAGAGGGGGCCGGCGATCGCCATGAGCGCCTCCGCTTTTGGGCTCGGCGGTTCCCTGTCCATCTGCTCCACGCCACCAAAGATGAACAGCGTGATGTTGCTGATAGGAATCCCATCGCGTCTCGCGACCCAAGCGTGGGCGAACTCGTGGAAGACGAGAGACCCTAATACCCCGATCATTGCAACGCTGCCCATCCACCAATAGGTCGAATCCGAAAGACCAAGATAATACTCGGGGAAGTAGCCGCGTGCCAGCGACCAGGTGGCCAAGGCTGCGAGGAAGATCCAACTCACATGGAGCCGGACCTTGAATCCCAGGATCTCACATAGGGTCACTTGTCTGTTGAACATTACCGTCTCTCTATCATCGTACCATTTGGAAAGCCACAACAATTCCCAGTCTCGGGCGGTCATGCAGTACGCGGGCGTCGTACGGGGAACGGAGGCGCAGAGCAATAGCTCCGTGGAGTTCTACGTCTGTAGCACTTTGCGACAGTGACTGCGACCGCTGTGGGGTCTTTTGCCTGATAGGCAGGGAGCGATCGTTCGAAACGGCACCTCTTTCAGGCGACTTGAGCCACGTCACGCACAGGCCCATTTTGGATAAAGTGGCATGATGATTGCGCAGGCATAAGAGGGAATCAGGCCTGCATCTACAGTCTTTCGAGGAAACAGGCATGCACGGTTATACATACCAAGTGACTGACGGCTCAAGGATGTATTGATCAATATGTTGACGGTTCGCATTCATGGCCGAGGGGGGCAGGGGGTGGTCACGGCAGCAGAGCTACTATCCACTGCCGTGTTTACCAGCGGTAAGTATGCGCTTGCCTTCCCGAGTTTCGGTTCGGAGCGGATGGGGGCGCCGGTGATGGCTTTCTGCCGCATCGCTCGACAGCCGATTCGAACCCGCGAAGCCGTGACCCATCCCGACGTCCTGATCGTTCAGGATCCGACCCTGCTCCATCAGGTTGAACTGTTCGCCGGGTTGTCACGTGAAGGCTACATCCTCATCAATTCAACCTTCTCGTTGGATGAACTAGGGATCGGAGAATTTCTGAAGTCGATTCCAAGTGACCATGTCTGTGTCATACCGGCATCGGACATCGGTGTGAAACACATGAAGCGTCCCATCGTGAATACCCCGCTGCTGGGGGCATTCGCCGCGCTCACCGGGGTGATTGATCTGGCTTCGGTCCAGTCGGCAATGCATCAGAAGTTTCCGGGATCTCTAGGCGAGGCCAACGCGGCCGCCGCGAAGGACGGCCATGACCATGTCATCACGCATCGAGTCGGAGAAGGGAGCGACAAGCGCCATGCTCGCACAGCGTGAAGGATCGCAAGCCGTGGCCGAGGCGGTGGTTTTGTGCCGTCCGGAGGTCATCGCGGCCTATCCTATCTCGCCCCAGACGCATATCGTCGAGCGGTTGTCGCGCATGGTCAAGCGGGGCGACGCCGGTCAATGCCAGTACGTGAATGTCGAATCCGAATTCGCGGCGCTGAGTGTCCTGATCGGAGCCTCGGCGGCCGGTGCGCGGACCTACACTGCGACGACGAGTCAAGGACTGCTCTTCATGGCCGAAGCTGTGTACAACGCGGCGGGTCTGGGGTTGCCGATCGTCATGACGATTGCGAACCGTGCCGTCGGCGCACCGATCAATATCTGGAACGATCATTCCGACAGCATGGCGTTACGCGATGCGGGATGGATTCAGTTGTATGCGGAAACAAATCAAGAGGCCGCGGATCTCCACATTCAGGCGTTTCGACTGGCGGAGGAGCTGAGCTGTCCGGTGATGGTGTGCATGGATGGGTACATTCTGACTCACGCGTACGAACCGATCGATCTCCTTGACCAGTCGGAGGTCGATTCATTTCTGCCTCCGTTCTCGCCGGTCCAGGTGCTGGATCCGAGTGATCCGATCTCCATCGGTGCCATGGTGGGGCCGGAAGCCTTTACCGAGGTAAAGTACCTGGCTCATCGGCAACACCTTCGGGCCCTGACGCTGGTGCCGGACATCGCCGATTCATTCCAACAACAATTTCATCGTGAATCCGGAGGCCTCTACAGGGCCTATCGAATGACTGACGCCGACACGGTCGTCATCGCGCTCGGATCCGTCATCGGGACGATCAAAGACACTGTGGACGAGTTGCGCGATGAAGGCATCGCGATAGGCTGCCTGAAGGTCGGGTGCTACCGGCCGTTTCCGGCGATGCAGCTACGCGCGGTATTGGAGGGTGTCACGCGCGTGATCGTCGTCGAAAAGGATCTGGCGGTGGGAATCGGCGGCATCGTGTCCGCTGATGTCCGGATGGCGTTGAACGGCTTGCCCATCCCGGTGCACACCGTCATCGCAGGATTGGGAGGACGGTCGATCTCCGCCGAATCATTGAAACACATGGTGCGTGATGCTCGGGCCGAGCGTCTGAGCGAGCCGTACTTCCTGGATCTGAACATGAGGGTGGTTGACGAAGAACTTGCCAGAAGACAGGAACAGCGACAGGCGGGGCCGCTCGCCGAGCAGCTGATTCGAGCTGTAAAGGCCATTGGAACGAAGGTTGTGTGACGGAGCACTCAATGACGACTCAGCGCATCAAGTTTTATCAGACGGGAACCTATACGGCGGGGAATCGCTTGCTGGACGACGAAACCCGTACCGTACAATCGCGACCGGATCGCACCAATTCCCTGAACTCCGGCCATCGCGCGTGCCAGGGATGCGGTGAAGCACTGGGGGCCCGCTATGCCATCGACGCCGCGATGCGTGCTGCGCATAAGCGACTGATCGCGATCAATGCGACGGGCTGTCTCGAAGTCTTTTCCAGTCCCTACCCTGAAAGCGCTTGGCAGATTCCATGGATGCACTCGCTGTTCGGTAATGCTCCGGCGGTGGCGAGCGGCGTCGCGGCGGCGTTGCGGGCCAAAGGGCATGATGACGTGAAGGTCGTTGCTCAGGGCGGCGACGGGGCGACGGTCGACATCGGGTTTGGGTGTCTGTCCGGGATGTTCGAACGGAACGACGAAGTCCTCTACATCTGTTACGACAATGAAGCCTACATGAACACCGGTGTGCAACGGTCCGGGGCGACGCCTCCCTTCGCGCGGACGAACACGACACAGGCGGTGGGCGAGGCCCCGGGGAATCTTTTGGGTACCGGGAAGAATGTCCCCCGCATCGCCATGGCGCACGGCATTCCCTACGTTGCGACGGCCTCGGTGGCGGATCTCCATGATCTGGAGGCGAAGGTTACGACGGCGATGGGTATGAACGGAGCACGGTACATCCATATCCACGTGCCTTGCCCGCTCGGGTGGGGATCGGACCCGGCGCACACCATGAAGGTTGCCAGAATGGCGGTGGAATCCGGCCTCTTTCCATTGTTCGAAGCGCGAGCGGGAAGTGTGGTCGATCGGACAAAGATCCGGCGAAGGGTTTCGGTGGAGCGGTACCTCGAACTCCAAACCCGGTTCAAGCATTTGTTCGAACCGCGCAGGAATGATGAGGCGATCGCTGCCATACAAGCCATCGCCGACCGGAACATCGCGACGTATGGATTGATCGATTCGAGAGTTCTATGAACCATAGACCGTTTGCCATCACGCTCGATCCGAACAGCAGTCTGGCCAACCATACCGGCAACTGGCGCACGATGAGACCGGTCTATGTCGATCGGCTGCCTCCCTGTAACCATGTGTGCCCAGCCGGGGAGAACATCCAGGCGTGGCTCTATCTCGCGGAAGAAAAGAACTATGAAGCCGCTTGGCGACGGCTTATGGAAGACAATCCGATGCCGGCCATTCATGGGCGAGTCTGCTATCACCCCTGTGAGGCTGCGTGTAATCGGGGCCAGTTGGATGAAGCCGTCAGCATCCGCGCCGTGGAGCGGTTTCTTGGCGATCTGGCGATCAGGGAAGGGTGGCGGGTGCCCTGTGCCCCTTCAACCGGGAAGAAGGTGTTGATCGTGGGTGCGGGACCCAGCGGGCTGTCAGCCGCGTATCATCTGACGAGGATGGGTCACCGGGTTACGATCTACGAAGCGTCTGATAAGGTCGGCGGGATGATGCGCTACGGCATTCCTTCTTATCGACTCCCGCGTGAGGTCGTCGACGCAGAGATGGGGCGGATGGAAACGATGGGTGTCACGATCTTGCTCAATACGAGAGTCGAGGATCTTGATGCGGCGATTCAGGAAGGCGGGTTCCATGCCACGTTCCTTGCGGTCGGGGCCCATCTCGCCAGGCGTATCGACATTCCTGGCTTCGATGCCAAGCGATTGCTCGATGCTGCGACGTTCCTGCGCAGCATGGCCGGCGATTCGCCGATCAAAATCGGGAGGCGGGTGGCCGTGTATGGCGGGGGGAACACCGCGATCGATGTGGCCCGTACGGCTGAGCGTCTGGGTGCCGAGCCGGTGATCATCTATCGACGGGATGAAGCGCATGCCCCTTCGTTCAAAGAGGAAGTCATAGAAGCGCGCGATGAGGGTGTGCGGTTCCAATGGCTGCGCAGCCTTGCAGCGGGCGACGACAGAACTTTGATGCTCGAAGTGATGGAACTTGATGAGCAGGGAACACCAAAACCCACCGGACGGTTCGAGACCATGGAGGCCGATACGGTGGTGCTGGCATTGGGACAGAAGGCGGATACCGGGTTCTTGCGGAATGTGACGGGAGTTTGTGTGCGGGACGACGGCACCGTTCAGGTGGACGAACAGATGATGACCGGTCACGCAGGCCTGTTTGCCGGGGGAGACATGGTTCCAGGCGAACAGTCAGTCAGTATGGCGACCGGTCATGGGAAACTGGCTGCGCGGTACATCGACGCCTACTTGCGCGGGATTCAGTACGTCAAGTCTCCTCCGCATCCGCTTGCGACGTTCGATCGGCTGAATCCCTGGTACTACACCGACGCGGAGCAGTCCAAACAACCGGTGCTGGCACTCGCCAGGCGGCGGGCAAGCTTCGATGAGATGGTCGGAGGGTTGAATCAGGAGACTGCTCTGCTGGAGGCACGCCGGTGTTTGTCTTGCGGCAATTGTTTCGAGTGCGACAACTGCTATGCCGTCTGTCCGGATAATGCGGTAAGCAAACTGGGAGCCGGGAATCGGTTCGAAATCAAATACGACTACTGCAAGGGATGTGGCCTCTGTGCTGAGGAGTGTCCCTGCGGAGCGATCGACATGCTTAAGGAAGTGAAGTAGTGCAGAGGGATCGGTCACTGTCTGAACGGCGATCGAGAGGATCGAGCGAAACAGTACAGAGGAGAAGAGATCCATGAGTACCAGAAAAGGGAAACGCTATACGACCTCGTACAAGGAAAAACAGCACCCCAACCAGGATCCCTACGCAATGCTCAAGGCTCCGAAGGGACCGGCGATGTGCCGAAAGTGCAAAGCCATCTATGCGAATAAGCGGTGGTACATCGACAGCAGTGAAGCCGGCAGGCTGGCAGAAGCTTCCACCACCCAGAAACTTCTCTGTCCCGCCTGTCAGAAGATCAAGGACGACTATCCGGAAGGGATCGTGACGTTGAAATGGTCGGACCTACGAGTGCACGAAGACGAGATCAGGGGATTGATCGCCAATGTGGAAGCGCGTGCCGTCTCTGTGAATCCCCTCGACCGGGTGATGAAGATCGCCAGACGCAAGAAGGACTTGGAAATCCAGACGACCAATGATCGGTTGGCTCAGCGGCTCGGACGCGCGCTGGTGCGGGCCTATAAAGGGAAGGCCGAATACAAATGGGCGCATCGCGACATGATGGTCCGGGTGACCTGGCAGGGGCCTGAGGTAAAGGCAAAACCAACGACATCTCGTCGCAAGGAGTCGTCGTAGAAGAGCGCGGCTTCATCTGAAAGGCCAGACGATGAAACTCGACGTCAAAGCTTGTGCTCTGGCGTGCGGACTGATCTGGGGCGTGGGGCTGTTTGTGCTCACCTGGTGGGTCATTGCCTTTGACGGTTCGACGGGAGAGGCGACATTCATTGGGCGTGTCTATCGAGGTTATTCCATCACTCCGATAGGGAGCATGGTCGGCATGGTCTGGAGGTTTTTTGATGGCTGGATCGGAGGCGCGGTGTTCGCGTGGCTGTACAACCGATCGGTGACGGGGCGATAACGATAGCCATAGCCCCTGTGATTCGGTTCGCAGTCGCTATTAAGGGTTGCTCGGCTGAGATTCAATATAAACGCGGAGTCCGGATGCGGCGCCTATGGCGGATGAAGGAAAAGTGAAAAAGATCGCTCAGTGGGTAGATCCGGATGATCGAGCCACGGTGCAGTTCCTCGATCAGCAGAACCTGAGTGAGGGGTTGTACTTCCGAACTCGTCGAGCACTCCAGCGAGGCGCGCACGCCCCAGATACGACTGATTTTCTATTCCACTGCGTTACACGGAACTGTCAAAAGACGTGTCGCAACATAGACAAGATTCGGAGCGGCCGCTGCAATCTCGCTAGTTGATGCCGGTGTTCGATGACCTACCACTGATAATGTGCTAGTGCGTTAGGCTGTGCTTCGCTGGATTGGGAAGGCGTATGAGGAGGGAAGAAAGTCGGAAAGCGGAAGATTTATCGCCTCGTCTTGGTACCGTGGTCTCGGTTCGCGGCAGTGTCGTCGATATACGCTTTGATAAACGTTTGCCGCCCATCTACTCGTTGCTGCGCGCGGGGAATGACGGGCGCATCGCCATCGAAGTGCTGTCGCAACTTGATGCGCATCGCGTCCGTGGAATCGCGCTGACCCCGACCCAAGGTCTCTCACGCGGCATGGCAGTGGAAGATACGGGTGGACCGTTGAAGGCGCCGGTTGGCGAGGGCATTCTCTCGCGCATGTTCGACGTGTTCGGGAACCCCATTGACCGCCAAGCGCCACCGACAGATGTGCAATGGCGCTCCGTCCATCGTGCCCCGCCGGCGTTAGCACGGCGTTCCACCAAATCAGAGATCTTCGAGACGGGCATCAAGGTCATCGACGTGCTCCTGCCACTGGAGCGCGGTGGTAAAGCGGGCTTGCTTGGCGGGGCGGGCGTGGGTAAGACGGTGTTACTGACCGAGATGATTCACAACATGGTCGGGCAACACGCAGGCATGAGTATTTTTTGCGGCATCGGCGAACGTTGTCGCGAAGGGGAGGAGCTCTACCGCGACATGAAGGCGGCTGGCGTGCTGCGGAATATGGTGATGCTGTTCGGGCAAATGAACGAACCACCCGGCGCCCGTTTCCGTGTGGGCCATGCCGCACTGACGATGGCCGAGTATTTTCGCGACGATGAGCATCGCGATGTGCTGCTGCTCATCGATAATATTTTTCGTTTCATCCAGGCCGGCATGGAGATATCCGGCATGATGGGGCAGATGCCTTCCCGATTGGGTTATCAGCCGACGATGGGCACCGAGTTGTCGCGATTGGAGGAGCGTATCGCCAATACCGATACCGGCGCGATTACCTCGATCCAGGCGGTCTATGTGCCGGCCGACGATTTCACCGATCCGGCAGCGGTGCATACGTTCTCACATCTTTCTGCGTCCATCGTGCTGTCGCGCAAACGGGCGAGTGAGGGGCTGTACCCGGCCATCGACCCGTTGCAGTCCAGTTCCAAAATGGCCACGCCCGGCATTATCGGTGAGCGCCATTATGCTCTCGCGCAGGACATCCGGCGGACGCTCGCGCAATACGCCGCACTCAAGGATATCATTGCCATGCTCGGTCTGGAGCAACTGTCGCGGGAGGACCGTAACGTGGTTGCGCGAGCCCGACGTCTGGAGCGGTTTCTCACCCAGCCCTTTTTCGCCACCGAGCAGTTTAGCGGGATTAAAGGAAAGCTCGTCAACCTCAAGGATACACTGGACGGCTGTGAGCGCATTTTGCATGACGAGTTCAAAGATATCCCGGAGAGTGCGCTGTACATGATCGGGGCAATTGACGAAGTCAAGGCCGATCAGAAGCCTACCGCCGATTCCAAGCCCAACGCCAAGTCCGAACCGCATACGAATCCCGGTGGCGAACCTCAATCGAAGGTCTAACATGCCGCCGATACTCATGAATCTTAAGATTCTCCTGCCCTTCCAAATCTTCGCCGAGAAAACCGGCGTGTCGCGCATCGTCGCGGAGACGAGTGAGGGCTCGTTCGGACTCTTGCCGCACCGTCTCGATTGCGTCGCGGCGCTCGCGCCCGGGATTCTGGTCTACGAACACGAAGCGGAGGGCGAGGTGTACGTGGCCGTGGATGAAGGGGTGTTGGTCAAGACCGGCCTGGATGTGCTCGTCTCCGTGCGCAACGCAATCGGCGGAACGGACCTCGATACACTGCACGAGGCGGTCGAGCGGGAATTTCTAAATCTGGACGAACAGGAGAAGAGTGTGCGTTCGGTGCTGGCGAAATTAGAGAGCGGATTTATTCGTCGCTTCGCAGCGTTTCATCATGAGTGAAGAGCCGGAAGAAAAGCCTGCGGAGGGCGAGACGGAATTCAGCCACCAGGTAAGCGTGAAGGCGGCTCGCAAGCTCAAGGCGCAACGTCATGTCACGCAGACCGTCTGGTCCGGCTTGGGCATGATGGGCATGGTGGGGTGGTCGGTGGCGGTGCCGACACTGCTGGGCGCAGCGACTGGGCTCTGGCTGGACCGGCACTATCCGGGAGGCCGTTCTTGGACGGTGGCCCTGCTGGTCGCCGGCCTCGCGATCGGCTGCTTCATTGCGTGGCATTGGGTTGCGAAGGAAGACAGAGAAATACGCGAGCAAGAGGAGAATAACCATGACTGAATCAGTGAGCCTGATGGATGCATTGATAGCGGGCGTATTGCTAGGGACACTGTTCTTTGGCGGCCTTTGGTGGACGGTACGGCAGGGTGTTGTTGCCACACGTCCAGGGCTGTGGTTTCTGGGAAGCTTGCTGTTGCGGGCTGGGATCGTCCTTGCCGGATTTTACTTTGTAGCGGGCGGTCATTGGGAGCGGTTGCTGCTGTGCCTCCTTGGATTCGTCATCGCGCATTTCATGGTGACGCGGTTTACCGGCCCACCGGTCGGACGCCACCATTCCCCGGCGAAGGAGGCCGGTCATGCGTCTTAGTCCCGACGAGATCATCTTCTGGCAATATGGGTTTTTCAAACTCAACGCCACGATTGTGGTGACGTGGGGGCTGATGTTCGTACTAGCGGTCGGTTCAGAACTCATCACGCGCAAACTGTCCACTGGCCTGCGACGCTCCCGCTGGCAGAACTTCTTGGAAATCATCGTGACTGCTATCGAGAAACAAATCGAAGAGGTCGGTCTCCGCCACCCGGAGAAATATCTCCCTTTTCTGGGTACGCTCTTCCTATTTGTCGCCGCCGCCAGCCTCGGCACCGTGATCCCCGGCTATGAACCGCCGACCGGTTCGCTCTCGACCACCACGGCGCTGGCGTTGTGTGTGTTCGTGGCCGTCCCGTTGTTCGGCATTGAAGAGCAAGGCGTGGGCGGATACCTCAAGTCCTACGCACAGCCAACGGCCATTATGTTGCCGTTCAATATCATCAGCGAAATGTCCCGCACGCTGGCCCTGGCCGTCCGTCTATTCGGCAACATGATGAGCGGAGCCATGATTATCGGCATCCTGCTGACGATTACGCCCTTTATCTTTCCGGTCGCCATGACGGCGCTCGGTCTGCTTACCGGCATGGTACAGGCCTACATCTTCAGCATCCTGGCGGCGGTGTACATCGCGGCTGCCACGCGAGTCCGTAGGCCCAAGCCTGAACCAGATGCAACACATTGAATGATGAACTACGACAACCAAAGGAGATACGGATGGATAGTTTGACGATTATTGCGGTGGCATCAATTGTTACTGCGGGCATTACCACGAGCTTCGGCGCCATAGGGCCTGCATTGGGCGAGGGGAGGGCGGTCTCAAGCGCGCTGACGTCGCTGGCCCAGCAACCAGATGCCTCCGCGACCATCACCCGGACCTTATTCGTCGGCCTGGCGATGATCGAGTCCACGGCCATCTACTGCTTCGTGGTCTCGATGATCCTGATATTCGCGAACCCGTTCTGGAACCACGTCATCGCCCAAACCGCAGGAAAGTAACCGATGCTGATCGATTGGTTCACTGTCATTGCACAGGCGCTCAACTTTCTTATCTTGGTGTGGTTGATGCGGCGTTTTCTATACAAACCTATCCTCGATGCCATCGACGCGCGGGAGAAGCGTATCGTCGGTGAACTCGCCGATGCCGCCGCGCAACAAACTGAAGCCCAAAAGGAGCGTGACGAGTTCCAGCGCAAAAACAAGGAGTTCGACCGGCAGCTTGCCGCACTCTTGCGCCAGGCGACAGACGAGGCGAAAGCTGAACGTCAGCGGCTCCTGGATGAAGCACGGCAGGCGGCCGACGCCTTGAGTGCCAAGCGACAGGAGACGCTGAGAAACGATGCTCATCACCTCAATCAAGCGATCGGTCGCCGGACCCAGCAGGAAGTGTTTGCCATTGCGCGAAAGGCACTGACGGATCTCGCCACGACCAGTCTGGAAGAGCGCATAAGAGAGGTGTTCATTCGCCGCTTGCAAGAGATGGACGGTCAGGCAAAAGCAGGCCTCGCCGCGGCCCTCAAGACATCATCGAGCCCCGCGCGCGTGCGCAGCGCAGTTGACTTACCGGCGGAGGAACGGGCGGCGATACAACAGGCACTCAATGAAACCTTCTCGGCTGAAATCTCCGTCCGGTTTGAGACCGCGCCGGATTTGATCAGCGGAATCGAACTCACTACGAACGGACACAAAGTGGCATGGAGCATCGCGGATTATCTCCTGTCGCTGGAACAAGGCGTCGGCGAATTACTGACAAAGAAAGATACGTCTCAGGCCAAGGCCGAACCTCAATCCGAACAACCTCGGCTACAAACACAGAGCCCCTGAACATGGAACCTGAGAGTCTTCAGAGCGTGTTCGACCGCGCGTTTACCGGAATACGCCAGGTGCGGGATGCATTCGTGCCCCAACTGAGGCTGCGGGAAATCGGCACGATTACGAGTATCGCCACGGGCATCGCAAAGGTCTCCGGCCTCCCCGGCGTGGGTTTTGAGGAGGTGCTGAGGTTTGCCGGAGATGCGTATGGCATCGCATTCAACGTCGATGAAGACGAAATCGGCGTGGTTCTGTTGGGCGACTACTGGCAGCTGCATACGGGCGATGAAGTCGAACGCAGGGGGCACGTGATGGACGTGCCGGTGGGAAACTCATTGATCGGACGCATTGTTAATCCATTGGGCCGGCCTCTGGACGGCAAGGGGCCGGTGGTGACCAGTGGGCGCCTACCTATCGAGCGCACTGCACCGCACATCATGGACCGCTCGCCCGTCACCGTACCGGTACAAACTGGTATCAAGGTCATCGATGCGCTCATCCCCATCGGGCGTGGCCAGCGCGAACTGATCGTCGGCGACCGACAGACAGGCAAGACCACGATCGCGCTTGATACGATTCTCAATCAACGCGACCAAAACATGCTCTGCGTCTATTGCGCCATTGGCCAGCGCGCATCCGGGGTGGCCAAAGTAGTCGCCGCCCTGCGCGAAAAGGGTGCGATGGATTACACCATTGTCGTCGTAACCGAAGGCAACGATCCACCCGGCCTCGCCTACATCGCTCCGTATGCCGCGACCAGCATTGCGGAGCATTTCATGGCACAAGGCCGAGATGTGCTGATCGTGTACGACGACCTCACCCATCATGCGCGCGCCTATCGCGAGCTGTCGTTGCTGCTGCGTCGCCCGCCCGGACGCGAGGCGTTTCCCGGCGACATCTTCTACCTCCACGCGCGGCTGCTGGAGCGCGCCACGCACGTGCGCCCGGAACTCGGCGGCGGATCACTGACCGCGCTGCCTATTATCGAAACTGAAGCGCAGGACATTTCCGCCTACATTCCGACCAACCTCATTTCCATCACGGACGGGCAGATTTACCTTTCGCCGTCGTTGTTCGAATTAGGCGTACTGCCCGCGGTCGATGTGGGTAAATCCGTCTCGCGCGTCGGCGGCAAGGCGCAACGCGCGGCCTACCGTGCCGTGGCGGGCGATCTCAAGCTCGCCTACGCGCAGTTCGAGGAGCTCGAGACTTTTGCCAGGTTCGGCGCCAGGCTGGATGAAGACACCCGCATGATCATTGAACATGGGCGGCGTATCCGTGCCTGTCTCAAACAGCCGGAATTCGCCCCGGTATCCATGGCCGCACAAATCGCTGTGCTGCTGGCGTTGACCGCGAAACTCTTCGACTCGGTGCCGATCGACCAGATGACGGACGCCGAGCACGCCTTACGCGAGGCGGCGGCGGTGCACATCCCATCGGAGGTATGCGCGCGATTCGAAACCGCCAAGGCGTTGAGCGATGAGGATCACACAACGATTCTTGAAATCGCCCGTCATGCACTCGTCCGTTTCCAGCCTCCGCCGGGATCAAAACCTGAACCCAACGACAAGCCCATATCTGATGTGCACCCCAAACCGAAGCCCGAGCCGGTGACTACACCGAAGCGAAAGGCAGAGGCCGAGGAGAAGTCATGAGCGAGACGACGGCGAGCCTGCGCCGCAAGATCACCAGTGCCGGCGATCTCCAATCCGTCGTTCGCACAATGAAAGCCCTGGCCGGAGCGAGTATCGGCCAATATGAGCAATCAGTGCGCGCGCTGGCCGACTACTATCGAACTGTGGAGCTGGGGTTGAGCGTGTGTTTCCGTGAAAGCGGGCCGGAAGGGCTGTTGACAGAAGATACCGGACGCACCGACGAGACCTCCGTCGGTGCGGTTGTATTCGGTTCCGATCAGGGGCTGGTTGGGCAGTTCAATGATGTGGTGGGTGATTTTGCGGTGAAAACCCTGGCCGCTCTTCCCGGCACACCGAAGATCTGGGCGGTCGGCGAACGCGTGCACGGCCGCCTGTCGGACGCGGGGCTGCCGCTGGTTGGACTTTTCGCTGTGCCGAACTCCATCAAGACCATCACCCCGCTCGTCGGGCAGATTCTCGTCGAGAGCGAGACCCACCACAGCCAGAGTGACCTCACCGAACTTCACCTCTTCTACAACCGCCCCACCGCCGGTGCGGTATATGCCCCGGTTAGTCAGCGACTGCTACCGCTGGACGAGTCCTGGCGACGCAAGTTGGCGGAACGTCCTTGGCCGACCGGAAACTTGCCCGAGGTCATCGGTCGCGGCACCGTGACCTTGCGGGTGCTCATCCGCGAATATCTTTTTGTCTCGCTCTTCCGAGCCTGCGCCGAATCCCTCGCGAGCGAGAACGCGAGCCGCCTGGCAGCGATGCAGCGCGCCGACAAAAATATCGACGAATTGCTGGAGTACCTCAACGGGACATTCCATCGTTTGCGCCAGAGCGGTATCGATGAAGAACTGTTCGATGTCACATCCGGCTTCGAGGCGCTGTCACGCAGTCGATGTTGAGCAGCTTCACCGTGCTGCGTCGACGATAATCACGCGGCTGATGAAAGGAGACCACCATGCAAAGAGATCCTGTCTGTCAGATGGACGTGGATGTGCAGACGGCGGCTGCGCACAGCAGCTATCAAGGAAAGAACTACTATGTTTGCGCGCCAGGCTGCCAGGAAGCCTTTGAGAAAGACCCTGGCCGATATGTGTCGAAGCAGACAGACCCTCTGGGGCGAAAGAGTCAATCAGACGGGTAACGTGCTATGTCCATCATCCGTCAAGATCCGACGACGAAAGAATGGGTCATCATTGCCGCGGAGCGGACAAGACGCCCGCACGAATATGCTCGGCCGGTTCGTACTCGCTCGCAACCAACTGACATCGGTTCCTGCCCATTCTGTCCCGGGCATGAAGCGGCGACGCCTGATGAGGTCTTCAGAATACCGGGCGTGAGTGGAACCGCCTGGGCCGTGCGCGTGACCTCGAACAAATATCCGGCGCTTGGAGCAACGGGTCAGCTCGAACGACGAGAAACGGGATCCTTGTTCCGTGAAATGGATGGAGTCGGGATCCACGAGGTCATCATTGAGACGCCCATTCACGACCAAAGCTTGCCCCTGATGACGGACCCTGAGGTGGCCGATGTCCTGACCGCCTATCAAGCGAGATATCGGTCGCTACAGAACGACCCACGCCTCAAATACATCATCGTTTTCAAGAACCATGGCGAAGCGGCCGGGACATCGCTCGTGCATCCGCATTCGCAACTGGTCGCAACGCCGGTCCCGCCGATGCTGTTGCGCCGGAAATACGAAGTCGCCGTCGCCCACCACGATGACACCGGCCGATGCTTGTATTGCGATGTCATGGACGAAGAACGAAAGGCGAGGAGCCGAGTTGTCATGGAAACAGATCGGTTTTTGGTCTTCCATCCCTTCGCCTCCCGGGTGGCGTTCGAGACATGGATCATGCCCAAGCGGCATCAACCGTCGTTCGGACAGGTGAGTGGAGAGGATCTCCGTGAATTGGCGCCGGTGTTGCGTCGCACGCTGCGGACTTTATACGACACGCTGGGTGATCCGGATTTCAACTACATCATCCACAGTGCGCCGGCAGAAGATGAAAACAAGGACTACTACCTTTGGCACATTCAAATCCTTCCTCGGCTGACGACCATTGCCGGATTCGAACTGGGATCGGGCATTTACGTGTCGACCATGCAGCCTGAAGATTCGGCAGCCGTCATCAGAGAATATGCGCAGGCGACAGCAGAAGGAGGATCCGCCTGATGAAAGGAGCAACGATGCTTCCGAAAATCTCCGTCAGCCGGCGATGCGGGGCAATCTTGGCCAATGTTCAGCGGTACCGTATGCTCATTAGCGACGAACTGAGCGAAGAACTGTCTCAGTTGGCGCATGAGTTGAGGGATGTACGGATTTGCCATCTCAACTCGACCGCGTTCGGCGGCGGCGTCGCTGAACTTCTCTCTCGATACCTGCCGATGCTCCAAGCCTTGGACCTTTCTGCCGACTGGCGTTTGATCCACGGCCAACCGGAATTCTTCACCGTCACGAAGGCCTTTCACAACGCGCTGCAAGGCGGACATTACGCCTTGGGTGAAACGGAACAGAAACTGTATCTGGAGGTAAACGAGCGAAGCGCGGAAGCGCTTGGCGACGACTACGATGTCTATATCGTGCACGACCCTCAACCGGCGGCGCTGCGGCATTTCACCGGTCCTCGTCACGCGAAATGGATCTGGCGTTGTCATATCGATAGTTCATCGCCGGACAAGCAGGTGAGCGGATTCTTGCTGCCGTACCTCGAAGAGTATGATGCCGTGGTCTTCACGATGTCTGAGTTCCTCTTGCCGGGTCTCAGGGCTCAACGAGCGGCTTTCATTGCGCCGGCCATCGATCCATTGGCGACCAAGAACATGGAGCTCTCTCAGGACCTATGCCGCCGGGCCATCGCGGATTCGGGAGTCGATCCGAGCAAACCGCTGCTGGTGCAAGTGTCGCGGTTCGATCCTTGGAAAGACCCTTTGGGCGTCATCGAAGCCTATCGTTTGGTCAAGAAGGAAATTCCCGACGTGCAGTTGGCCTTGATCGGTGCGATGGCCGGGGATGATCCAGAGGGCTGGGCTCTACTCGACCGAGTGGAAGAGGAAGCCTCCGGAGATCCGAACATGTTCGTATTTACGAATCTGGCCGGTGTCGGCAGCATGGAGGTCAACGTGTTTCAGCGAGGCTGCGACGTCGTCATTCAAAAATCGCTTCGCGAGGGATTCGGACTCGTCGTGTCGGAAGCGTTCTGGAAGGAGAAGGCCGTCGTGGCCGGACAGGCAGGAGGAATTCCGATGCAGTACCCGGAAGGCTTCGAGGACAATCTGGTTCACAGCGTCGAAGCCTGTGCGGAACGCATCGTCCATCTGTTGCGTCATCCCGGTGAGCGGGGTTCGTTCGGACGGGCCGGCCGCGAACACGTGCGGAAGAACTTCCTTCTGCCTCGATTGGTTCGCGATGAGCTTCGGTTGATCAAGCGACTGGTCGGCTGAGGTTCGATGATGGTTCTACACGCCGTTGCATAAAGGGTTGGGCTGCCGACATGACTAATCAAATGATCCAAGAAAGGAGCAGCCATGGGCAGAGTCACACAGAGTCTTGAGCTGGTGAGATGGTTTGAAGACTTGGGCATTAAAGATGTGCCGTCTGTCGGAGGGAAGAACGCGTCGTTGGGCGAAATGTATCGCGAGCTGGCTGCCAAGGGTGTGAAGGTGCCGAACGGGTTTGCCGTGACCGCGGACGCGTACCGCGCCTTCTTGAAGGATACGGACCTCGACGGCACGATTAGGACCATTCTCAAAGACCTGAACACCCATAATCTGGAGAATCTGCGTCAGCGCAGCAGGCAAGTCCGGCAGGCGATTCTGGGCGCGGTCTTGCCGCTCGAGTTGTCGGAGGCGATCAGCGATGCGTACGATCAGTTGAGCGGCAGCCATGCAGAACCGGTGGATGTCGCCGTGCGGAGCAGTGCGACAGCTGAGGATCTTCCCGACGCCAGTTTCGCGGGCCAACAGGAAACGTATCTGAATGTGCAAGGCCATCTTGCTGTACTGGAATACTGCAAACGCTGCTTCGCGTCGCTGTTCACCGACCGGGCGCTTTCATACCGAGCCGACAAAGGGTTCGATCATTTCAAGATCGCGCTGTCCATCGGCGTCCAACGGATGGTGCGCTCCGACCTGGCGACATCCGGCGTGATGTTTTCGATCGATACGGAAACCGGTTTCCGCGACGCAGTGTTGATCAACGCCGCCTATGGCCTCGGCGAAAACGTCGTGCAGGGTTCGGTGAATCCGGATGAATACTATGTCTTCAAGCCGACATTAAAGCTGGGCCACCGTCCCATTCTGCAGAAAATACTCGGTACGAAAGAATTCAAACTGGTGTACGACATCGGCGGCGGGAAAATGGTCAAGAATCTCCCGGTTCCTTCGTGGGAGAGGGAACAGTTCGCCGTGACGGACGATGACATTCTGACACTCGCCCGATGGGCCTGCACCATCGAGGATCATTACAGCGCGAAGCGAGGAGTTCCTAGCCCGATGGATATGGAATGGGCCAAGGACGGCCTAACAGGGGAACTCTTCATCGTGCAGGCTCGCCCTGAAACCGTGCAATCGTTGAAAAAGGGGCGGGTATTGAAAACCTATCGACTCACACAACGAGGGCGAGTCTTAGTCGAGGGGCGTAGCATCGGGGGCAAGATCGCGCAGGGACCGGTGCGGGTCATTAAATCCGTTCAGCAGATTCATGAATTCAGAGGAGGCGAAGTCTTGGTCACGGATAAGACGGATCCGGACTGGGAACCGGTTATGAAGAACGCGCAGGCGATCGTGACCAATCGAGGAGGACGAACCTGCCATGCCGCAATCGTCAGCCGCGAATTAGGACTACCGGCCATCGTGGGGACGGAACATGCGACCGATCTGCTCCATGATGGACAACTCGTCACCGTGTCCTGTGCGGAAGGCGATACAGGGTTTGTGTACGAGGGACAGATTCCGTTTCACGTCGAGAAGCTTGATGTGAACGAGATCCGCCGGCCCACGACCAAGATCATGATGAATGTCGGAAGCCCGCAAGAAGCCTTCGGCCTTTCCTTCCTCCCGAATGACGGCGTCGGCTTGGCGAGGGAAGAATTCATTATCAGTACCTATATCAAAGTGCATCCGCTGGCGCTCCTCGAGTTCGACCGACTGGACGATCAGGCCCTGAGGGCTGAGATCAACCGAGTCACGGCCGGGTATTCGGACAAGGCCGAGTTCTTCGTCGATAAGTTGGCGCAGGGCGTCGCGATGATCGGGGCGGCCTTTTATCCGAAGGACGTGATCGTCCGGCTCAGCGACTTTAAGAGTAATGAATATGCCGATCTGATCGGAGGCCGGCGCTACGAACCGCAGGAAGAGAATCCGATGTTGGGGTTTCGAGGGGCGTCCCGCTATTACGATCCACGCTATCGTGAAGGTTTCGCATTGGAATGCCGGGCGATGAAACAGGTGCGGGATGTGATGGGTCTGACGAACGTAAAACTCATGGTCCCGTTCTGCCGCACGGTTGAAGAAGGGAAACTCGTTCTGGCAGAAATGGAGCGGCATGGGTTGAAGCGGGGAGAGAAGGGACTTGAAGTCTACGTCATGTGCGAAATCCCGAGCAACGTGATTTTGGCGGAAGAATTCGCCGAGATCTTCGACGGGTTTTCAATCGGGTCGAACGATCTCACGCAGCTGGTGCTCGGCGTGGATCGCGATTCGGAAATCGTGGCCCATCTCTTCGACGAGCGAAACGAGGCGGTTAAGAAGATGGTGGCGACCGTGATCAAAGCCGCCAAGGCGAAGGGAAGGAAGATCGGCATTTGCGGCCAGGCGCCGAGCGACTATCCGGAGTTCGCAAACTTCCTCGTCGAGCAGGGGATTGAAAGCATGTCCTTGAACCCAGACGCGGTCATCAAAACGACGATGGCGGTGCTGGAACAGGAGAAACAACGTTCACGATGAGCCTGCAAGATGAAACTGGATCGGAAAAATGTGGGCAGAGGAAAGAGAGGGGACGGTAGGCCCGATGTTCACATCCTGGGCGATCTTTTTGGTGAGCGCCGCCGTGATCGTTTATGCCGGTACGAAATTGTCTCGTTATGGGGACCAGATCGCGGATCTCACCGGGTTAGGGGGACTCTGGATCGGTGTCGTGCTGATGGCGGGAGCCACATCGCTTCCGGAAGTGTTCACGACCGTCAGCGCGAGCCTGCTCGATGCGCCGGATCTGGCGGCCGGCGATCTGTTCGGTGCCTGTATGACGAATATGCTGACGCTGGGACTCATCGATTTGATGCACCGGCAGAAACGGGTGTGGCAGCAGGCGGCCTTCGAACATGCGTTGAGCGCCGGATTAGCCATGTTTTTGACGGGGCTCGCGGCGTTTTTCATCCTCCTGGGACAAGATATCAAATATGGCGGCATCGGATTGGGCAGTACGGTTGTACTGCTGTTCTACATTCTCGGTATGCGCGTCATTTTCAGGCAGGAGTCCGTGAAGCGCCGTCAGCGCGAACAAGAAAAAGTGGTCGAAGGTCACGCGCGTGAGGAGGATGACGGACCGAGCAAGCGCGATGGGCTGAAGCGAGCCGCGCTCGGGTTCGGATCAGCTGCGTTCGGTCTCTTGATCGCCGCGCCGTTTCTCGCGAGCTCGGCGAATCAGATCGCCGAACAGTCCGGTGTGTCCGCGACGTTTATCGGCACGTCGCTCGTGGCTATTACGACCTCGCTTCCCGAACTTGTGACGGCGGTGGCGGCAGTCCGGTTGGGCGCATTCGACCTGGCCGTCGGCAACTTGTTCGGCAGCAACGCCTTTAACATGGCCGCGTTCTTTTTCGTGGATGTGGCCCATCAGAGCGGGCCGTTGTTCAATGCCGTGTCGGACGCGCATGCGTTGACTGCCTTGTGGGGTATCCTCATGATGAGTGTGGCGCTGATGGGGATCATCTATCGTGTTGAGAAACGATATCTCCTGATTGAACCGGACAGTTTGGCCATTATCCTCGGCTACTGTCTCGGACTCGTATTGTTGTTTCAATGAACGCACCAATCACCACAACCGTAAGAGAAGAGCTGCAGCGCATCGGCACGTGGCGGCTTTCAACAGAAGACGTGGCTCGACAGGTGGAGGCCGATGCGGAGCACGGTCTTACCACCGAGGAGGCTCGGCGTCGCCTGGATCGCCAAGGTGCCAACGAATTGCCCGAAAGTCCTCCTCCTTCCCTGCTCTCATTATTCCTGTCTCAGTTCACCAACGTCATCGTGTGGGTGCTGATCGGGGCGGCGGTCATCTCCGGTCTCTTGGAGGATTGGCTTGATGCGGCGGCCATCTTGACGATTGTGCTGCTCAACGGAGTGCTTGGGTTTGTACAAGAGTTTCGGGCCGAGCGGTCGTTGGCAGCGCTGCGAAAAATGTCGATCGCGACGGCTCAGGTGGTCCGCGACGGCACGCTGCGAGTGATTCCCGCACGGGAGGTCGTCTCCGGCGATGTCGTGCTCCTCGAGGCCGGAGATCGAATTCCGGCAGATGCACGGCTGGTGTACGCGACAAATTTTCACACACAGGAAGCCTCCCTCACCGGAGAATCGACGCCTGTTGAAAAGGGCGCGGACGCGATCGATCGGCCGGATGTGCCGCTGGCCGACCGATCCAACATGGTCTTCATGGGCACCGTTGCTGTGTCGGGTAAGGCCCGTGCGCTCGTGACGGCCACGGGGCTCAACACAGAACTGGGACACATTGCGACCATGATTCAAAAGGCCGCCGAAGCGGAGCGGACCGAAACGCCACTTCAGCAGCGCCTCGCGCAATTCGGCTACACCTTATTGTGGTTGGCGCTGGGGGTCGTCAGTGTCGTCTTTGTCTTGGGCTACCTGCGCGGCGAACCGGCGATGACCATGTTCCTCACATCAGTCAGTCTCGCTGTGGCCGCCGTTCCGGAGGGGCTCCCGGCTGTGGTGACGATCACCCTCGCCCTGGGTGTCACACGGATGGTCCGACGGAACGCACTCATCCGCAAATTGCCGGCGGTTGAAACGCTTGGTTCCGCCACCGTCATCTGCTCCGATAAAACCGGCACACTCACGAAGAACGAAATGACGGTGACGAAGCTTTTCGTGGGAGAAAAAGTATTTGATGTGACTGGTGAAGGATATGATCCAGTAGGCGAAATCCGTGAAGCGTTAGGCGTGAAGCGTGAGAGACCGCCCTCTGCACCTGACCCTCCACTCATGGCCCGTGACCCATCGCATCTGCCCGAAGAGCTTCGCCAACTGTTGACGGCATCGGTGTTGTGCAACGGTGCGACGTTGAAGGAGGAAGATGGCACCTGGCAGGTGATCGGTGATCCGACGGAGGGGGCCCTCTTGGTTGCGGCCGCAAAGGCCGGCCTTCGTATGGAAGAACTTGAGCCGAGCCACCAGTTTCTTGGAGAGGTTCCGTTCGATCCTGAGCGGAAGATGATGACGATTGTGCGGCAGTCGTCGGGCGGGCCGGTGGCCTATGTGAAAGGTGCGCCGGATGTCCTCCTTGGCCGATGCACCCACCGGCTGGGCCCGAACGGGACGATCGAACCATTGTCGGATTCAACCCGTGCCGCGGTCCTTGACGCCAATGCGCAATTTGCACATTGCGCGCTGCGTGTGCTGGGCCTTGGGCAGCGTCGGCTGGCACGCCAACCTGATTCTTACCACTCGTCGGAACTCGAGCAACAACTGGTCTTTCTGGGCCTTGCCGCCATGAAGGATCCGTTGAGACCGGAGGCAAAAATCGCAGTGCAAGCCTGCCATGCTGCCGGCATCAGGACGGTCATGATTACGGGAGATCACAAGGATACGGCGACGGCGATCGCAGAAGAACTGAGAGGGATGAAGGAGCCGATACAGTCGTTATCCGGGTCGGAACTGGATCGCTTGTCCGATGACAACTTGGTCCGGACCGTGGAGCAGGTGGCGGTCTATGCGAGAGTCACGGCGGAACACAAGCTGCGCATCGTCAAGGCGTGGAAGTCGACCGGCGCGGTTGTGGCCATGACGGGAGACGGGGTGAACGATGCTCCGGCCGTGAAGGCAGCCGACATCGGTGTCGCGATGGGAATCACAGGAACCGACGTCACAAAAGAAGCCGCCGACATGGTGGTGACGGATGATAATTTTGCCTCGATCGCGGCAGCTGTGGAAGAGGGCCGGGGCATCTTCGATAATATTCGGAAAGCGGTGCATTTCTTACTCTCGTGCAACGTGAGCGAGGTGCTGGTCATGCTCTTTGCCACGCTGTTGGGTGTACCGCTGCCGCTACTCCCGATCCAGATTCTCTGGATGAACCTGGTGACGGATGGGTTTCCTGCTCTGGCCTTGGCGGTCGATCCAAAGGCCCCGGACTTGATGAAGCGCCGACCGAGAAGGCCGGAGGCACGGTTGTTAGACAGAGGGAGCCTGATGGCGATCGGCCTCGAGGGGCTGATGTTGAGTGCCATTGCATTGGGGGCGTTCACCTATAGTCTGTACGGTCTCCATCAAGATGTCGAACAAGCGAGGACCGTCGCGTTCACCGTGCTGGTGATCAATCAACTGGTGCATGCCTTCAACTGCCGAAGCGACCGCTGGTCGCTGTTTCAGATCGGTGTGGGAACGAATCGTCCGTTGCTCCTTGCCTTCGCATTCTCCCTCGGCATCCAAATAGCCGTGTTGACTGTTCCACCGGTAGCCGCGATCTTCAAGGTTGCCCCGTTGCCGCTTGAAGATTGGGTGCTGATGGGGGCGACTGGCATGTTGCCCGTTGCCATCATGGAAGCGGTCAAACTGTGGAGGCGTTCCTGAAGGTGTCGAGGGGAGAGCGCGAACGGGGTAGATGTTGACTTGAGGTGTCGATCGATTGGGGGCCGATCCAGGAGAATTCGAATCAACCTCGCACGAGCCATTCCGAATGGTACTACTGCCTAGTCGCCAGGCTTCGCGTTGGGGTGCACCTTGCCGGGGAACGGATCCAGGATGTTCTTCGGCGCATGGTTCCAGATCACGTCCGCCAGGTTCGGCATGCGGCTCACAGTCTGCGCCGCCACCCCACGCCGGCTCCGAACAATCCGCTCTTTCCATCGGTGACTGTGATATTGATAGCTATTATGTGATTGTACTTTCGCAGAGACGGCGCCATTTGCGAACTAGGATATCTCCTAGGTTTTCCGTCGAAGACCCCTTAAAGGCACCTCCATTAATGTGCCGGCCGAGTGAAGTGAATGATCTGATAAAGTGTTGCATAAGCAGTTGGCGGACACTATAAATAGGTTGTGTGCAAATTCTGGGAGAGGGTGACGGCTTGCTGTCTGGAGAACGTTGAACGCTGTCGAATGCCGTATGGTACCTCTTTTCAAGGGTATGGCGTCTTGCATCACGGTTCCCTTCAATATGGCTATGATCCCCCGCGAGCCCGCTGAGTTTCTCTGCTCCTTTGTGAAGCGATAGTCGGTACTGTGAAGAGACACGGTGCACCGGCTCGTGGATGCAGGGGAGAAGGATCCGTTGGCCACGCGCTGAGCCGCTGTCGTGGCGGCCGTCGAATCTGCGCGCGACAGATGGGCGGGCAAGGACAATAAGCATGCTGAAACATACAAGCCTAGGCGGTCTGCTCTTCATCTTGGTCATCTTGACCAGCTGCAGTGTATTTTCAAAAGCGGACGGGCCCACGCGAGTTCATGACATCTATATCAACGGCCAGGATTCGATAACGCCCCTTGAGCTGTATGCCGCGGTGGGAGAAGAAATCCGGTGGCACAACCAACTTGCGGTTCCGATTCATCTTGGATTGCTCGGGGTGAAGCCGATCGAGGAAGCACGCTGTGATAAAGGATTCACGACATGGTTTGGGACCATCAAGGAGATGATCCCGATTGCAGCAGGAGATTTTGTCAGCGTGTGTTTTCTGCACGCTCATACGGTCCGGTACAATGTGTGGACGGATATCACCGACCCCTTCCATTCAATGAGTCCGACGGCAATTATTCATCTGGACGAGGCAAGGTGATGGTACGGGAGATATGTTGTCAACATGGTGTAAGGAGGAAGCGATGAGGACGCTCGTGCGCCAAATTGTGATCGTCGCCTGTGCCTATGGGCTCAGCCTTGGTTGGGTTCCGGATATCGGGGCGTATGAGGAGATGTCTCTTTCCGAGAGCGGATCGCTCTCGGGAACCGTCAATCTCGACGGCAAAGTGCCGATGCCGAAGGGGTACAATCTCACCACCGTGCCGGATCCAGTCTATTGTGGGCGGATTTCCGATGGGCGAGGCTGGAGATTGCTGCAGCCTTTCGACGTCGGCTCGAAGCAGGAGTTTCGCAACGTTGTCGTCTATCTTGACGGGATCGACAAGGGAAAGCCTTTCGGCGAGTATGTGCCCCCGAGAATCGAAGCCGTGGACTGTCGCTTTATTCCGTTTATCAACGTCGTGCGCGATCTCCACGATGTCGTCGTCGTCAACATGGACCCTGCCTTTCACGACATTCAAGCCTACGAGACCTCACATCTTGGGCCTCGTGTCTTATTCAATGTGCCGTTGCCGATCAGTAAACGATATCCTCGTGAGGCCGGGTTGAGCGCAAATTTCCACAAGCACTACGAAGGGGCCACCGTGACTCAATCGGTCAAGATGACGAGGGACCGAAAGATTTTTACCATGCAATGCGGCTTCCATCCCTATATGGAAAGTTGGGCATTGGTTGCCGACCATCCCTATTATACTGTGGCCGACTCCGAAGGGCGGTTCGAGTTCACCGACATTCCACCCGGCACCTACAAGGTGAAAGTCTGGCATCCGTACATCAGGGACGAGATTGAGCAGACGATTACGATTGAACCGAAAAAGGAGGCGAGCGTGAGTCTGACGGTCGAGGCACCGACCGGTCGCCTCTATGCCAATCAAATGGTCGAGAATGCCTATGTTCGGTACACGATTACTGAAGATGTGCAGAGTCAAATCGTGCCGACGTTGGAAAAACAACGTATCATCGCACCTGAATGATACCGGCCTTGTGGTTCAGATGACGACGCATCGAATCATGGAGTTCTAGGGTAACGGCTGAGTCAGGGACCGACCGGCTCGTGACCTGTGGTCAAGAATCAGAAGCGATTCGGGAGCCCTTGCATCACGAGCCCTGTACACAGTGGCCTGTTCCAGCTGATCTCATCCCAACAAGGATAATACGGCTCGATTCCACCCGAGAGGGCCTGGACCCGGCGCGAGGATCAGCTTGGGAAGCGGGATGGCTGTCTCATACGAACCGTTAGGTCGTTGAACAAGAATGGGTTGCTCCACTGTCTGAAGCATCGGGAGATCGTTCAGGCTGTTTCCAATCCCGACGGTGATGAGCCGGTCTCGATCATGGTCAGCCAGACGGCGGTAGCAATCGATGAGATAGTGCACAGCGTGACCCTTGTCCTGAACGCCCATCAGGTGATGAAAGCGATCTCCTTTCGTCCAGCGCAGGCCACGGGCTGTGATGGCCTGTGCGAGAGTTTCCAATGGGCATTGCTCATCCTCCACCACGAACGGCTCATCATAGTGACGCTGCATGGCCAGTTCTGCTTCCGGCCGAGAAAGCCCTGTCCGTTTGACCACCTCGTCGGGGGACATATCGCCATACCCTCTCAACTCCACTCCGAGTTCTCGTTCAATGTCCTTGAGGGCTTGGCGAAGGACGGCGTAGGAGGTGCCCAGTTCGACAAGAACATACTGGTCCTGATTCGTTGCAGCAGGAAGTTGGAACGGGAAGTAGGATGATGGAATCACCACGGCGCCTCCGTTCTCGACGATAAACGGGTGCTCATTGCCGAGGCGGGTCCGTAGGGGCTCAATTTCCGCCTGGGTTTTGCTTGAGACAACGACAAGGGGGATCGAACGGGTATGAAGCTGATCCAACGCTTCCCGCGCGGCTTCGAACGAGTAGGTTGAACTGTCGAGGAGCGTGCCGTCCAAGTCTGTGAAGATGACCATGGTCCTTGAGTTTCCTTTGATGGTCGATGCGTGTGATCGAGTCATCATGGTGCTAGATCGATCCTGTACCGGGTGCAGTGGGTTCAATCTTAAACGAACCCCAAAGCTCGCGAAAGCGGGAACAAGGAGTCGTTTCTTGCTGCTGATGCAATGGCGGCATACTCAATCCATGCCACAACAATTCATGAAATTCCATCTGGGATTCATCGCCCATCTGTGCGATGCTGGGGACCCTATCCGGTTGTGGCTGACGCAACGTAGAGACAACGGAGCGATCGCTGCACTGAACTCGGGAGGAGTATCATTATGTCGGATTTCTTCCAGAACGGGGTGGTGAGTGTTCTGCATCGCCTCGGTTCATCCAACTTGGAACAGCTGGAGCGGGAACTTGAGCAGTATCACCATGTCAACCCGATCGCATTGGTCTTACCGTGCCTCTATTCGGAGCTCGAAGGTCCGGCCCTGGCCGGAATCGTTGATGAACTGAAACGAGTCAAATATCTGAACGAGATCGTCGTCGCGCTCGGGCATGCATCGGCCCTCGAGTTTCGGCGTGCGAAAGACTATTTCAAGGTGCTTCCGCAACATCTGCGGCTCGTCTGGGTGGATGGTGCTCCGGTGCAAGACATCCTTAAGACCCTGGTCGAACGGGAGGTCGATGTAGGGTTGCCAGGGAAAGGCCAATCCTGTTGGCTCGCGTTCGGCTATGTCTTGGCTCGGCAGCGAAGCCAGGTCATCGTGCTCCATGATTGCGACATTGTGAGCTACCACCGTGAATATCTTGCACGGCTCTGTTATCCGCTCGGCAACCCGAATCTCGGCTATGAGTTTTGTAAAGGCTATTATAGTCGTGTCACAGACCAGCTGCACGGGCGGGTTACCAGGTTGTTCATCACTCCGCTCATACGCTCATTGCAGCAACTTGTTGGGAGTCACCCGCTGCTGACCTTTCTGGACAGTTTTCGTTACCCCCTCGCGGGGGAATTTGCGATGGTTCGCGATCTGGCCTGGGTTAATCGTATTCCCGGAGACTGGGGATTGGAGGTCGGGATTCTAGCGGAAGTGTATCGGAACTGCGCATTGCGTCGTGTGTGCCAGGCCGATATCGCCGATGCGTATGAGCACAAACATCAAGCGCTGTCCTCGGACGATCCGGAAAAGGGATTGCTCAAGATGACTGTGGATATCGCGAAATCTCTGTTCCGCCATCTGGCCAGCGAAGGTCTGGTGCTCGGTGACCCGGAACTCAAAACCTTGCGAGCCAGCTATCTTCGTATCGCCGAGGAGGCCATCCGCCGATATGAAGACAGCGCGGCGATCAACAGTCTGAAGTTCGATCGGCATGCGGAGCGAACCGCCGTCGAGACGTTCCTGAAAGGCATCAAATTGGCTTCAGAGGTCTTTCAGAAAGATCCGTTAGGAGTGCCGATGATTTCAAACTGGAGTCGCGTGGCCGCAGCGGTTCCGGATGTCTTCGATCGTCTCGTGCGAGCCGTGGAGGAGGATCATCAGTGGGACCCGACGAAAGAACCACGCCAAGCTCCGAAGTGAGCAAACCACCCGTCGCGTTGACGGCGGAAACCGAGGCTTCTCTTGATGCGATCGGCAGCGTAGACATCCTGGTCGGCATTCCGAGTTACAACAACGCCGATACCATCGAGCATGTGGTCCGTGCCGTGAGCGTCGGGCTCGCGAAATATTTTCCCACGCATCGGGCCGTGTTGGTGAATTCCGACGGAGGCTCTTCAGACGGGACCGCTGAGGCGGTCTCGAGGGCGGTGGTCGATTACGACGCATTGCTCATTCGCGATCAGCAGAGCCAGCTTCAGAAGATCATCACCCCCTATCATGGGATTCCCGGTAAGGGGAGTGCGTTTCGCACGATTTTCGAAATTGCGCGGCGGCTGAATGCCAAGGCTTGCGCCGTCGTCGATTCAGACCTCAGGAGCATCACGCCGGAATGGATCGAGCTGTTGTTGCGTCCGATCCTCGATGATCATTACGACTACGTGGCTCCCTATTATCTGCGCCATAAGTATGACGGCACGATTACGAACAGTATCGTCTATCCGCTTACGCGGACTCTCTATGGGCAACGGATCAGACAACCGATCGGGGGTGATTTCGGATTTGCCGGACATTTGTCCGAACATTACCTGGATCAACATGTCTGGGAGTCGGACGTTGCACGATTTGGGATCGATATCTGGATGACCACCGAGGCCATCGCGAGCGGTGCCCGGGTCTGCCAAAGTTTTCTAGGAGCCAAGATTCATAATCCCAAGGATCCGGCCGCAGATTTGGCCGGCATGCTCATGCAGGTGTTGGGAGCGGTCTTTGCCTTGATGGAGTCGCACCATCGTGTCTGGTCGACGGTGCAAGGGTCGAAGGCGGTCAAGCTCTTTGGCTTTCAGTACGAGGTTGGTGTTGAGCCCGTCAACGTCAATGTGGAGCGCATGATCGCAGTGTTTCAACAGGGCGTAGCCGATCTGACGCCTATTTGGGAACAGGCGTTGGGCAAGGAGATTGTGGGAGAACTGATAACGGCTGGAGCGACCGCTGCTTCGGACTTTCGAATTTCCGACGACCTGTGGGTTCGTGTGGTATTTGAAGCCGCACTGGCGTACCGTGAACATCGCATGGCTCGAGAGCATTTACTGAAAGCCCTGACGCCTCTCTATCTTGGGCGGACTGCGACTTTTGTGTTGGAAACGCAGGCGCTTACGACGAAGGAGGCCGAAGGGCGGGTCGAACAACTCTGTGACGTGTTCGAGTCGAAGAAATCGTACTTGGTCAAACAGTGGAACCCTGAACCGCACGCTTAAGTGAGAGTGCCGGCGGAGAATGGGGGGAGGTGAGTATGACGACAGATTTTTTTCGCACTGCGCTACTCGCGCCATTGGAGCAACTTGGCCGACAGGTCTTGGATGTCTTACCGAATGTGTTGGCCATGCTCATCATCATCGGGGTGGGTTTCTTGGTAGCCCGCGCGTTGGCCCATGTGGTCGAACGGCTCTTGCGTGTGATGCGTCTCGACCATCTGTGCGATCGGCTTGAAATCAATGCTGCGCTCTTGCGTGGGGGCGTGAAGGCCGATCCCTCCTATATCATGGGCCAGGCCGTCTATTGGGCCGTCGTCGCCTTTTCCGTGATCGCCGGGTTGGGGGCGCTGAATCTCCAGCCGATCAACCAGTTTGCCAATTCGCTCTTGGCGTATATTCCTCACGCGTTGGTCGCCGGGTTGATTTTGGTCAGCGGATACCTGCTCTCCAATTTCATCGCACAAGGTGTGTTGATCGCAGGCGTGAATGCCGGGCTGCCACCGGCACGGTTGTTTGCGAATATGTCGCGTTGGGGCATCCAACTCTTTGCGTTGGCCATGGCAGCGGAGGAATTGGGTATTGCGGCAAGTGTGGTCCTGGTAGGCTTCGGGATTACCTTTGGAGGCATTGTGTTCGCCACCTGTTTGGCGTTCGGACTCGGGGCCAAGGATTTAGCCAAGGACTATCTTGAGCGGACGTTCTGGAGTCGAGGGCGCGATCGCGCTCCGGACGATCTGCGGCATCTATGATGATCGGGGTGTTCCTCTTCCTCTGGCTGGCGGCGGCGATTGGCTGTACGCAGAGCGGAGAAGGGACGGATCGTACGCCGACTGTTCTTGTGTTCAAGCATGGGAAATTATCCGGTGATGGGCGTGTGCTGTCCGACCTGCTCAGAGATTTCGAACGACAGCATGAAGGGGTCACGGTTCGCGAAGAGCTCTTACCGTCCGATTCGGACCGACAACATCAATACTATGCCATGAATTTGGACGGAGGAAAGGCTCCGTTCGATGTGCTGGGGATCGATACGATTTGGGCGCAGGAATTCGCCAAGGCCGGATGGATTGCCCCGCTGGACGGACTGCTGACTCCGGCTGAGCAAGAGGAGTTCTTTCCTGGTCCGATCGAGGCTGCGACTTTCAATGGCCGCCTGTATGCGGTGCCGTGGTATGTCGATGCAGGGGTTCTCTACTACCGGCGTGACTTGTTGGATCGTCACGGTCTTGAACCACCGCGCACGTGGCTTGAGCTTGTTCAGGCCGCCAAGCTGATCCTGGATGCGGAACGAG
This sequence comes from Nitrospira sp., assembly GCA_016715825.1. Taxonomy (NCBI): domain Bacteria; kingdom Pseudomonadati; phylum Nitrospirota; class Nitrospiria; order Nitrospirales; family Nitrospiraceae; genus Nitrospira; species Nitrospira sp. The sequence goes on from JADJXO010000007.1 coordinate 125,573, forward strand.
ACTCTCGCTTAGCCGGGTTTGTGTGGCAGGGGAAGCAATATGAAGGTCTGATGTGTGTCACGCTCGAGGTGCTGCGGAGTAACGGAACTGATCTCTGGAGCGGCGATCGAGACCGTGCCGAGTCTGGTCTGCGTTTCTTGCGAGAGACCATTTCGACCTACGGCATTACCCCGCTGTCCACCAGCATGGCCGATGAAGAATCCACTCGGTGGATGTTCGGTGAAGGCCATGCGCTGTTCATGCGAAATTGGCCCTATGCCTGGTCCCTCCTGCAACAGAAGGGCTCGCCGGTTCGCGGGAAGGTGGGAGTCGTTTCGCTGCCGGCCTTTTCCGGATTTGCCAGTGCGCCGGTTCTCGGAGGGTGGATGCTCGCCATCCCGAAGAGTTCCACCCATCAAGCGATGGTGGGCGAGCTGATTAAGTTCTTGACCTCGCCCGACACGCAACGCAAGGTCGCCGTGGAGTTGGGGTATAACCCGGTTCGGCGAGCGCTCTATGCCGATGAGTCATTGCTCGAGGTGCGCCCTCTCCTGAAGGATCTCCATCCGATCCTGTTGGAAGCTAGGCCGCGTCCGGTCACACCATATTATCTCCTCATTTCTCAAGCGGTACAACCGGAAATCAGTGCGGTCGTCGTGGGGCGAAAGTCGCCCAAAGAAGCGCTGGAAGCCATTAGACGACGAGTCGATCAGATCATGGGGGAGCAACGCTCAACGGCAGTGATGGAACGATGATGGACAGTCAGTCGCTCGCGGAGATGCAGAGGGCTACCGGATGATCCGATTGTCCGAGCGCGCATGGGGATATGTATTCGCCGGCCCTGCGTTTGTACTCGTGAGTCTGATCGCGCTTGCTCCGATTGCCGCGGCCTTGTGGCTCAGTCTGCGTCAGCAGTTGCCGATCTTTGGAATCGATGAATTTGTCGGCGCCCGGAACTATCTCCAATTGTGGGGGGATGACCGGTTTTGGGCCGCCTGCCGGACGACGTTGTATTTCACGGCCCTCTCCGTATCGGCCGAGCTGTTATTGGGTTTCGGATTTGCCTTGCTTCTGAACCGTCTGTCGAATGGAGCGGGCAAGGGACTCCGGTGGGCGCATGTCATGATCATTCTTCCGTGGGCGATTCCGACTGTCGTGTCCGCTCAGATCTGGGCCTGGCTCTATCAACCGGACTACGGCTTGCTCAATTATCTGCTCTCTGCTGCGGGGATCACCGAAGGGCCCATCGATTGGCTGGCCGATCCCGATTGGGCGATCCATGCGGCGGTGGTGATGGATGTGTGGAAAACCACGCCGTTCGCGGCGCTGTTGCTCTTGGCCGGATTGAAGGCCGTGCCGCAAGAACTCTACGCAGCAGCACGAGTCGACGGGGCCGGAGCGTGGGAACAATTTCGTCGGATTACCCTGCCACTTCTGATGCCTGTCGTCGTCATCGTGTTGGTCTTCCGTACGATGGACGCGGTCCGGGTGTTTGATGCGGTCTTTGTGCTCACGGGTGGAGGCCCGGGCAACAGCACGGAGACCCTGTCGATCTATGCGTACAAGACGCTCTTCCAAACCTTGCAGTTTGGGTATGGATCCGCTCTGGCCACGGCGATGTTTGTGCTTGCCGCACTCCTTTCGATGTTGTACCTCGCGCTGCTCCGCCGGCATGTGCAGGGGGGGGCCTGATGGATCGCCAGACCGAGCAGGCTGGGTCACCCATGATGAACGGGCTTCGAGCTCGTGGCCTTACAGTCGGTGTGCTTGTCCTTGTCGGGCTGTTCTGTCTCGGACCGGTGCTGTGGCAGGCGGTCACATCGATCAAGTTGGATCAGGATCTCGTGCGCCTGCCTCCTCTCATCCCAGAGCACGTAACGAGCGTGCACTATGATCGGGTCTTGCTCAATTCGTCACTACCACGGTCGCTCGTGAACAGCATGATCGTGGCCGCAAGTGCGACGGTGACCGCCATCGTAGTGGGTGCATTTTGCGCCTTTGCGCTCGCACGGCTCCCGATCTCCGGCAAGTCGGTCATACTCGGAGTGGCGCTCGTCACGTCGATGTTCCCGCCTATCGCGGTCATCAGTCCGTTGTACCTCCTGATGAGGGAGCTGGGGTTGAGGGATACCCTTGTCGCCGTGGGGTTGACCCATGCGGTGTATTCACTGCCGCTTGCCGTATGGCTGCTGACAAGTTTCTTTCAGCAGCTTCCCAAGGAGCTCTACCAGGCCGCGCGTATCGACGGCTGCACCCCGTTGCAGGCCTTACTGAGGGTGATGTTTCCTCTTGCGCGACCCGGGCTTGCGGTGGCATCGCTCTTGGTTTTTATCTATTCCTGGAACGAGTTCATGTTTGCCCTGACGCTGACGGCCAGTGATGCCACTCGCACCGCACCGGTCGCCGTCGCATTGTTCCCGGGGTTGTACGAAATTCCTTGGGGCGACCTGGCCGCCGCGTCTCTGGTGGTGACTCTGCCGGTCGCCGGTCTCGCGCTGGCATTTCAACGCCACATCATTGCCGGCCTGACAGCCGGCAGTGTGAAAGGATAAGGCCATGGCTGAAGTCCGGATCGAGTTGATCGAGAAGCGTATCGGACACAAAACCATTCTCCCTCCGCTCACGCTGACGGTACAGGACGGCGAGTTCTTCGTACTCGTGGGCCCTTCCGGCTGTGGGAAATCCACATTGCTGAGCCTCCTTGCCGGTCTTGATCAACCGACCGCCGGTCGTATTCTGTTCGACGGGGTCGATGTCACCGACTTGGAACCGCGGGAGCGCGATGTGGCGTTGGTGTTTCAAAGCTACGCGTTGTACCCCCACATGACTGTTCGCGAGAATAT